>CAJWGK010000028.1 GCA_913030895.1 uncultured Flavobacteriaceae bacterium
AAACAATACTTTAGAAGGGATTTTCCAAAGAATCGAGTCAGCAGGTTTTATTTAATTCTTTATCAAGGGTTTAAAAAATTAAGTATTTAACATTTAAGGGGCGTAAATTTTAAAGATCTAATTTTTTGTGGCGATCAGTTAAATATGGCGGGCAATATTTTTTTTTGCATGCCTATTTTTATCTGATTTGAATTGAAATTTGATGTTTTGGAGGTTAAAGACCAGATTTTTCTAGAAGCTTTAAAAAAAATATATCACCAGGTATCTTCTGCCCCTGATAATTTAAGCCCAGATGAGGTTCGTCGTTTAAGCTCAAATCTGACCAAAGAAGCTTTCTCTAATGTGAATTTTCAAATTTTAGGCTCTGAAAATTTGCCTTACGAAAGCAACTGTATTTTCATCTACAATCATTTACAGAACCATCCAGATTATACTGAAGCGGACGAATTTCAAATTACGTTAGATAGTCACTTTATCAGCGGTCTAATTTTAGATAAATACTACAAAAAACCAGGCAATCGGGTGGCTAGATTCTCCCTGCCCTCGGAATCTAATCACAAGGCATACTATGATCGTCTTGGATTTATTCGGGTATATGCCAAAGACTTTACACCCGAACATTTAGAAAAAAAAGAGATCAGAGGCATCAACCAACAGTTTTATCCCAAAGCCATTGAAAGTTTGGAAGGTGGATCAGGGTTGGTTTTCAGTCCAGAGGGCTCCTCTTATTCGACAGAAGAATCCCCCGGATCTTTCCGACATGGTATTTTTAAGCTCGCCTGTCGCATGATTCCACAGCCGTTGATCGTCCCCTTGGTCATGGCTAATTTTGATAAACTCGCCTCTGAAACGACTTTTAAATGTCAAATCAAAACTCCTTTTCGGATGAGTGATTTCACCATTTTGGATGAAAATGATGAGTATTTTCCTAGAATTGTGGAAAAAATCAATCAGCAATATACCATATGGGTAAAAGATTTAATGCTAGAGGAGAATGATTTTCGCGGTGAGATTAGGGACTTGAAAAAAAAGATTCAAAACAAAGAGGACAAAACCGATTTGGTCGTTTTTTATGGAAGTTCTACCATTCGACTTTGGAAAAATCTCGATGAATATTTTCCCAAACACAATATCTTAAACCTAGGATTCGGTGGGGCTTATATAGATTCTTTAGAACAATATTTTGAGTCCTTATTCCAGTTTGAATCTCCTAAAATTATTGTAATGTACTTGGGAGGAAACGACTTGAGTTTGGGTTACAGTTCCGACAAGATTGTGGAGATGATTAGGGGTTTTATCGCTAGGGTCAATAAAAAATTTCCTCAGGCGATCATTATAAATATTGGGATTAAACCCTCATTTGAACGTCAGAAAAATTTGGAAACCATCAAACGAATCAATCAAATGATGGAGATGCATGCCATTGAAAATAATCATTTAATACAAATCGATCTGTTTAAAGCGTTATTGAAAGATGGGCAAATTGGACAAGAATACTACCTTAAAGATGGTCTACACCTCAACGAAAATGGCTATCTCGTTTTAAATACTCTACTAAAAAAAACATTAAGTGCTGTTGAAAACCTTGTTTGAATATCTGTTTTAAGCAAAAGTCTGCACCTATTTCATCATAACGGTGATTAGTACCTTAATACATTTACTTTTAAAATTTTAACTTATTTTTGCTTACGCTGTGTCTTTGGGATAAGTGTTAACAAAAAAATTCCCCAGAACTTTCGTCCTGAGGAATAATATTAACCATAAACCAATTTAAATGAATTAAAAAGGTATTGTAAAATTAACGTTAATTTTTAAAAAAACATAGTAATATCAGAAATAATAGATCAAGCTGCCCGTTAGTCAAATTATTGGACCTTTTAGGAGACAAGTGGTCCATGATTATCGTTAGAGATCTCTTTAACGGTAAGAAAACCTTTGGCGAATTTTTAGATTCTAATGAGAAAATTTCTACTAGCGTTTTAACAAGTAGACTTGAACTGTTAAAAAATTCAAGCATTGTTGATTATCGATTAAGTAGCGAAGACAAAAAGGTCAAATTATATTATCTCACAGACAAAGGTATCGACCTTTTCCCTGTTATTTGTGAGATGTATTTTTGGAGTCAAAGAAATTTTGATACCGACTTACATCCAAAGTTTATAAGATGGTCTGAGCTCATCGAGGGGATGTCCATGGAGGAAATTGTTGCTAATGAACAAAAAAACTATTTAAAGATTAGATCAAATATTTTGAAATAATTTTTTTTTTAAGTTACTTTGATTTAACAACTAATCATAAATCAATTTTTTGAACCCTCTTGCGGAGCTATTTGCGGAGGGTTTTTTTGTAGCCGTAAGCAAATATTTAGTCAGATTTGACATATGAACTGCCAATACTAAAAATTAATTATCTTAAACTCAGTTTTTCGGTTGAGTTGGTGAGCCTCTTCACTGAGTTGACAACATCCACAAGGACTAACCCAATTTTTTATTCCCTTATTTTTCAAATCATCAGAAATTTTATTTCCCGCTGTGAGACTGTTAGTCTCATCAATGATGACTTGATGCATACCCGAGGCATTTACTTTTATTTTAGGTTGATAACCTATAGCGATTAACTTTTTTCTTATTTCTTTAGCCGAGACAAGCGAATTAAAACTCCCGCCAAGGATTAAATAATCTTTCGTTGTGTTTCCTTTTACCACATCTTCTCCATAACCTTTACCAAAGACCCTTGCTGGCTTATCAATACCACTCCTTATGTAATTGATAATAGTCTGATTTCTCTGTTCAGATAACTTAAGATTGTATTCTCTTTTTCCTCTACAATCGGAAAAGGAACTAATTTCGACAACCATATTGGGATTGGCATTCATTGAGGCAACAACAGCATCAACACGATTTTTATAATTTAAAAGTAAGTCAGTTTCATTGTAGTTGTAGTAAATAGGGAGGAAGGTTTTTTGCACCGCTTTAGGGAGTTCATCAGTCGAAACCAGTGATCGCCTCAGCAGTACTTTTACAGGTTCAGATTTTCCATATTTACTACTAAGTACATATGAAAAAGAATCGATTTCCCTTAGTGGAGCATTATTTTTGTAAAGAAATGAACCGTTGGAATTGAATTTAATACTTCCGTGTTTCACGGTTTGTACCAATGTTGCTTTTTTTGGAAACAAGCCGCTTAAAGGGTCATTTGCCAGTAATTTTTTGTTGTCATTTACCAACACCCCCTTTGAACTGACAATTAAAGTATCGATCGGATTATAGCGATATTCATCTTTTATGCCTTTCAGATGGGGCGTAAAACGAAATACATACAAGTCATCTTCTCCCTTACCCTTGGGTCGGTTCGAACTCAAAAAGCCGTAGTCCAAGTCTTGGTTTAAATAAAATGAAAAATTGTCACTACCATTATTAAATGGGTTAGGGAGTGTTCTAACATCCCAACGGATATCAACTGTATTAATGGCAAGCTTTAACTTCATATTCCCTTTTGGGAGTTTACTGCTGTAAAAAAGAAACTTCTCGTCATATACAAATGGAAATACCTCATCACCAGTAGTATTGATATCTGGACCTAAATTTATGGGTGAACTCAATTGATTATTAGGTAAGATAGTTGAATAATACAAATCCATTCCTCCAAAACCACCAGGGCGATCACTCGAAAAATACAATCTTCGGTTAGTCGAGCTAACTGCTGGATGCATCGTAGAATAGCCGATCATATTAATATTAAGCGGTTGTGCGATTTTTTTTTCTGAGGGAGAATAATCCAGCACATATAGATCCAATTGAATGACCTCCTTTTTTTTGAAATTTCCCGAACTTCTGGTCAGATAAAATTGATTGGTCAAAGGATCCCAGCTTGCTGGACCGTCTTGAAAAGCGGAATTAATGCCCTGAGGAAAAGGCGTTTGCTCTCCTACTTTGAGTTGATCAGCGTCAAACGAAGCACCATATAAATTATAAATGTCTGACTTAGATTTTATTTTATTTTTTAATCCCCGATTATATTTTTTAGACTGCTTTTTGGCGTAAATCAGTTGGGGGTTATTTTTATCTTCAATTAAATAAGCGCCAAATTCAGAAGATGATGTATTGCTTTCTAGATTCACCAATTTGTATGGACTTTTAAAGTTTCGATCAGCTTTATGAATTGTATTTTCGATGGGTAATTTCAGTGCCTTTCGTCGGTACTCATCTCTCAAGCGTTTATTTTCGGTCAGATAACTTGCAAAGCGATAATAATCAATGACCGCAGCATCATTGGAATCAACCAGAGGCTGCAGTGTTTTTTCGGCTTTTTTTAAATCCCCTATTTTGGCATAAGCCCCAGCGAGATTGCGTCTAGTGTCATCGGGAATTTTATCATCAAGGCTCAAGTATTTAGCGATGGCTTTTTCATATACCCCATTGATAAAGTAATAATCACCCCATTCCGCAGTTCGATCAATGGACGATTTGTTCTGACCAATCAATGCATTATAAAATAGAAGTCCAATAAACAAAAAGTATTTTTTCATCATTAGAATATTCTGGGTGAACGGAGTATATTTTTTACGGCAGGGATTAAATCAAATCGCATCATAATTTCATGCGATGCGTGATTGACATTTATATATTTACCTAGAGATGAGGTATTGAAAGAATAACCTAATGAGAGCGTTTTGTTCAGGTGAATACCTGCTATAATTCCAAATCCACCGCCAAATTTTGATCGAGGAAGTACACTTGTAAAAGTAGATCTTAACTGGGGACCGATCCAAAAATTATCTTTAAATAACATTATGGTACTAAAATCATATCCAAATGGAGCACCAGAAGTATGTTTAATCAAAATACTCGGCTTTAACTTTAAATCTTGGCTAATATTCAGCAGGCCTCCAATTATTCCAAAATAGTGCCTTTGTATGTTAAAACTTTCATTTTCGATAAACCAGGGAATAGAAATTCCGGCATACCATCTTGGTCGATGGTAATACAATCCAAACCCAATATTAGACTTGAACGTTCCCTCATCATCAAAAACAAATGAATTGTCACCAATAGTAGTAGTTCGAATAATTGATTGATCAAAGTCGTAGTTTACCACTCCTATTTTGATCCCAACGGATAAAAAAGCCTTTTTAAAAGCCAAGTGATAAGCAAGGTCTAATGCTACTCTGGCACTGGTCATAGGGCCTATTTTATCATTAACACCACTCAGTCCAAAACCAATTTTTTTAGAGGTCATTTTATGATTAAAGGTAAAGGCTTGTGACTGCGGTGCCCCCTCAAAATTTAACCATTGACTTCGATGAAGAAGCGTGAAATTAGTATATTCCTTTGAACCTGAATAAGCAGGATTTATACTTTGATGGTTAAACATATACTGCGAAAAAATAACCTCTTGCTGCCCATTCATTTTAATTAAATGAAGACAAAATAAACCACAAAAAATAAGTTTAAAGGGGGTTTTCACAGTTGATAAATATAATTAATAATTCGACAATTGAAGATTTACAAAACGATCCACTTCATTAATTTTTTGAAATGTAATTATAATAAATAACTTTACCATCTGCCCCCTACAACAAACAAGTACCAATTAATTGAGAAAACCATGAGTGGAGTCAAATGTAGAATTTATATAATATTTTTTATATTTCTCAATACCATTTCAGTTAAAGCTCAGCTCAGTAAAGTACATTATATCCCGCCCATAACGGCGCATAGCGCACCAAATTCTAACGCTTATCCACGAGATCAATACATTTATATTTCGACGCCTTCAACGCTTGATGTTAGTTACAGTATCCAGCCCATGGGAGCGCCGCCCAGCCAGTACATTTCGGGAACGGTTTCTAATTCCACTCCAGATGTCCAATTTATCGGAAGTGGTGCGACAAATTTCGCCATTGTTAACAATGAATTATACGGTGGAAGGGTTTTAGATAATTTTGGTTATATCATTACTGCAGACGCACCTATTTATGTGGCTTTTCGTCTAAGGGCATCGTCGCGTAATGGGGGTACTTACCCTCAGGCTGGGGCTCTTGTGAGTAAAGGGCTTTCGGCACTAGGTACCTCTTTTAGGTCGGGGACATACACCAGTGAAAACCCAGGATTTGATAACAATGGTGCCAACTATTTGAATTTTATTTCAGTGATGGCAACTGAAAACAATACGAGTGTAGTTTTTGACAATCTTGACAAAAGATTGGAATTACTAAATATAACCTCTCCGCTTGGCACAGGGACATTTTCGATAACGATCAATTTGGATAAAGGCGAAACTTACTTAATCTCAGCAGAGGCTGAAGATTCTGAGTTTAATGAAGACGGATTGATTGGAGTTTCCATTAACTCAGACAAGCCAATTGCAGTTAATTCTGGATCTGCAAACGGTAGTTTTCACAATGGCGGTGGAAGAGATTATGGAATCGATCAAATTGTAGGGGCAGATAAAATTGGAAGGGAATATGTTTTTGTCAAAGGGAATGGAGGCAATGGATGGGAAAATATATTAATTGTGGCGGATGAGGATAATACTGAGATTTTCATCAATGAGTCCACCACTCCAGTGGCTACTCTAATTAATGCAGGAGATTATTATTTAATTGAAGGAGAAAGTTATAGTCTTGGTTCGTCTGGCCGAACTATGTATGTCAACACATCAAAAAATGTCTATGCTTGGCAAGGAATTGGACTTGGAAGTGAGGCGAACCAAGGGATGTTTTTTGTTCCCCCCTTATCCTGTCAAAGTCAAGGAGAAGTAAATAATATTCCGCTTATAGAATACATCGGATCTTCCCTTTTTGGGGGATATGTAACAGTGGTCACCAACGAAACAGCAACAGTAACTTTTTCGGATGCAAACAATTCCAATAAGTCCCTAGATGATGTAATTTTTTCTGGCGGGGTCAACGTTACGGGTCCAGAGACAGTCGATGGTGCCAACTACAAAGCATACATCATTCAAAATTTGAGAGGGAATGTCTCCGTAGAATCTACCGAAGAGTTGTATTGCGCCTATTACAATCAGAATGGAGCAGCGACTTCAGGAGGATTTTATTCTGGTTTTATCTCTCCTCCTGAGACAGTCATAAGGGCTCCGAATCTAACCCGTGAAAAATGTCTTCCCAATCTTGAATTATTTGCATCTGGAATTGATGTATATGATAGCTACACCTGGATGTTTGATGATGGTAACGGATTTGTTGACTTGGGGATTAGTAGCAATCCTTACCAGCCCCTTAATCCTGGCTCCTACAAAATTAAGGCGCAAAGAAGCTGTGGGGGAGTAACCTCCTATGCCTTTTCCGAACCTGCTGTCGTTAGTAATTGTCCTGATGATTTTGATGGTGATGGGGTAAATGATAATATTGACTTGGACATTGATAACGATGGAATACTTAACGAATATGAGTCTTCAGGAATATATAGTTTGGACATTTCTGATTTTTCAAACCCAATAATTTCACTACCAGATTCCTCCACCATATCCGGTGCATATACCGTTACGATGTCAGCTACCGGAAATGATAGCATGATTGAACAAACGATCTACAATGAAATCGGATCACTGGTACAAACAGGACCCAACTACGAAAATACCCTTACGTTTGATTTTATTGATGAAGTCAATTTTATGTTGACCCATTCGACCTTAGAACCCCATAACATCATTAACAATGAAATATTTATCCTATCAACGGCATTACCAACCCAGAGTTTGTCTCTATTAGACCCTGATAATATTTTGATTGTTGACACAAATTATGACAACATTTACGAGTCTGGAGTAGGGTTTTATTCTGCAAATGAGATAAGATTTAAGTTCAACCCAACCCCAAATGGCGATACGCCCTTTGCTTTTTTTGGTCAAAGTATGAACAACATTAAAATCAAACATATCAACAACAATCCAGATGAAGAGTCCTTATTAAGATTTTACTTATCCTTAAATCAATATGATCTAGACACCGATAATGACGGGTTAGCTGATTCTTACGACCTAGATAGCGATAGTGACGGATGTAGCGACGTGATTGAAGCGGGCTATTCAGATACAGACAATCCTCCTGATGGGATACTGTCCTCCTCTCCTGTATCGGTTAATTATATGGGTCAAGTAGCGGGGATTGATGGCTATACTATTCCCAGAGATGGTGACAATAATGGGGTGTATGATTTTCAAGAAATAGGACAGCCGCTCGATATTACAAATATTACGCGCCATCCTCAGTCTCAAAGTATTTGTGTTGGCGAGACACTCCACCTTTTGGCTGAAACCAATGTTCAAAGTACCGTATTCTCATGGCAAGTTCACGATGGCACCGAATGGGTAACCATTACAGACAATGCTATTTATCAAAATTCAAACTCAAACAATTTAGAAATCACGGCAAGTGACGACAGTTTCGATGGGTTAAGATACAGGGCATTAATTGCCAATCCAGCTTTTCTATGTAGTCCAATTAACTCCAATGCCGCTACTTTGAGCTTATTGCCTCCCAAGTCATTTACTTTATCTGATAATGAAATAATCATTTCAGAAACAGACTCACCTACAAGTATTCAAATGGTATTAGACAGCGCTCCATCTGCTGATGTAATGGTAAGTTTTTCTAATCCAGATATTACAGAAGCACTGATTTCTCCTAATACGATCACCTTCACTCCCTCCAACTGGAATGTCCAGCAAAGTATTGACATCAACCCTAAAACAGATGGGCTAATCGATGGAGATCAAACCATAGCCTCACAGATTACAATCAATTCAATTGACAAATGTTATTCAAATATCACTGGAGAAACGGTAACGATAACTGTCCTTGATGTAAATCTAGCAGATTTTAAAATTACCCCAATCGACAACCTCTCTGATGAAAATGGTGATGAAGCATCATTTAGTGTTGAGCTTTTATCGCAGCCCACAGGGGCGGTAGCGCTATCTTTGAGTTCAAATGATTTGACCGAAGGCGCACTAGACATTGATAAAGTTACTTTTAATGCCTCCAATTGGAACATCCCTCAAATCGTTACTGTATTCGGGCTTCCAGACCCCATTCCTTTCAAGGATGGTAATATTGATTATCAAATTATAACAGGAAATGTAAGTTCTACCGACCTTGCATACGATGTGCTTGATGGAACTACTGTTGACGATGTAGCGCTGACAAATCAAGACAATCAAGGCCCTGGAATTGAATTGACGGTGGTTGGTGGCGCTCAAAATACCAATGAAAGCGGGAACGCTTTTACCGTTCAATTCAACCTACTTTCTCAACCCTTAGACGGTGCATCGGTCAATTTTAGTTTACAGATTTCAGGAGACCAAGGTGAAGTCGCTCTATCCACAAATGAAATCACCATTCAAAATGAGGATTGGAATAAACCTTTTAACAATCAGGTGACCATTTCAGGACTTGAAGATGCCCTTGTAGATGGAGATATTTTCTTGGTATTAGAGACTGGAGACCCTGTTTCAGCTGACGTAACTTATGATTTATTGGATGAATTTGATGTGGCAGATTTAATATTCAGAAACTTAGATAATGATCAAGCTGGATTCAGCCTTGGATCAATCTCAAATAATTTAAGTGAAGACCAAAATATAGCGAGTTTCTTTGTAAGACTCGATATTGAACCGAATCAGGATGTTTATCTTAACATAAGCTCAAACGACCTCAGTGAGGTCAATGTTGAACCACAATACCAACAATTACATTTTACCCCTTTAAACTGGAATATTCCACAAACGGTGATCGTTAGGGGAGTTGATGATACATTGATTGATGGAGACCAGTTAACACAAATCACGGTTGCCGTTGAGGAAAATTCTGATCCGAATTTTATTTCAGAACCAAGCCAGTCAGTCGATGTAATCAATACAGACAACGATTATGCAGAGATAATTTTAACCCTTTTAGATCCACTGACTAGTGAAAATGGAGATCAAGGTAATTTTAGTGTTCAACTTGGGGCTCCGCCAATTTCTGAAGTAAGACTTGATTTTTCAAGCTCCAATACCAATGAAGGGGTAGTCAGTCAAACCTTTACTTTTAACCCGACCAATTGGAATCAAGCACAAGAGGTATCAGTTACTGGCGTGGACGAGCTAATCCCCAAGGCCGACGGTGCAGTAAACTATCAGGTTTATATCGCGTCAATAAGTTCTGATGATCCGTATTACAATCAATTAAACCCATCTGATATTGAACCGCTTACTTTTGTGAATCAAGACAATGACTTCGCATCCGTAATTATCAACCTCGTTGATGATGATTTTATAGCCGATGAGTCGGGCGATCAGGTCAAAATTGAATTTTCTCTCAATTCAAAACCAATGGCAGATACCCCGGTCACAATTCCACTTTCATTATTTGAAAATGAAGACGAAATTGAACTTTCCCAGGATCAAATTACTATTGAAAGCGAAAACTGGAACCAACCTGAATTAAATCAAATCCTACTTACAGGTTTAGATGATTTTATTTTAGATGGAGATCAAAAGGTCAACTTTGTAACTGGAGCCCCTCAGTCTCTTGACAGCAGTTATGACGACCTGAGTGCCACCTCTGTAGCGAATTTAGTTGTAATAAATCAAGACAATGATTTTGCAGGTTTGATATTGTCAGGGGACATTCAGCCTGTTGGGGCGACTCCACCTGGCCTTGCAATCGCTTCTTATGAGTTGACAAAGGCGACTGAAGAATCAGGAACTACCGTAAATTTTAATGTTAAATTGACTGTCCAGCCCAGTACTTCAGTTACTTTTTACACCACATTAGGGGACTTATCCGAAATTGGGGTTTTACAAGACCAATTAACATTTACCCCTGAAAACTGGAATATAGCCCAAGAAATCACACTTTATGGGGTTGACGATACGTTATACGATGGAGATATCAACACACAACTCTTTCTGTCAGTAAACCCTTTCAATTCAGATATTATTTACCACAATACAGAAAACATTACCATTCGAGTTACCAATCTTGATGATGATATTGACCTAGACGGTGACGGTCTTCATCAATACTACGATAATTGTCCTACGGTATTTAATCCCGATCAAGAAGACCTCGACCAAGATGGCATAGGAGATGTTTGTGATGAAGACATTGATGGGGATGGGGTGACCAATGAACAGGAAGAAATTGACCAGACCAATCCTTACGAGAATTGTGACTTTATCTTTTCCAGTATCACCTTAAATATTACTTCCCCAATGGATTGTGATCGAGATGGAATAGTCAATACCATTGACCTAGACGATGACAATGATGGGATTTTAGACAGTTTGGAGACCAATGCTGATTTTGACCTAAATGGAAGAATCAACAGTATGGATTTAGATAGTGATGGAGACGGTTGTTTCGATGCAATAGAGGCAGGTTTTCCTGACCCAGACAATGATGGTTTAATAGGAACCAGCCCCGTAACGGTTGATGAGTTGGGAAGGGTAATTTCTGCCCAGGGATATCTCACCCCCAAAGATGCCGACCAATCGGGAATATATGATTTTCTTGAATTGCCACCAACGATTGAAATTACCTCACAACCACTTCCGTTAATGGTAGTATTTGTGGGAAAAGACATGTCAATTAATGTGGGGTTTGAACCGGACAATAATGCCACCATTCAGTGGCAAATCCTACAACCAGAGGTCAATTCTTCATGGATAGATTTAGAGGCATCAGAATCATTCGTAGGCGTCAACACCAAATCCCTGACGCTGGTTGATCCGGACGAAACAACGGTCAATTGGAAATTCCGTGCTAAAATAAGCTCCAAAGCCTATCAATGCGGGCCACTATTATTTTCTCAAGAGACCACCTTTGATTATCAACCACTAGAAATCCCCAATGCTTTTTCTCCAAATAATGATGGGATGAATGAGAAACTTATCATTAGGGGCTTAGGTAAATTCCCAGCGCATCAACTCACAATTTACTCACGATGGGAAATGGTGGTTATTCAAGAGGCACCCTACAAAAACGATTGGGGAGGCGAACAAAGGTTAGGCTTTCCAAACGGCAATGGTGGACAGCTCCCTGAGGGCACTTATTTTTATATTTTGGATTTAGGAAATGGCCAAGCGCCTTTCAAAGGATTTATCTATTTAAAACGTTAATTTTACAGCCTAATTAACTATTAGGTGAAAAAAAATCTGTGGAAAATTTTGACCCTCTTATGGGCCTCCATTATTATTTATTTTAGTTTTTTCAGTCCGTTTAATCCAGATGGTAAGGCTTTTTTTAAACATCAGGACAAAGTCGGTCATGTGATTTTTTACGCGATTTTGACCTATGGGCTGATTAAGGTTTTTAGTCAGGAGATAATTTTCAACAGCCCTTTCAAGCTCGCTTCAACCGTTGGTCTTGTCTTTGGCATATTAATAGAACTTTTTCAGCATTATGCTACCACCCACCGCGAGGGATCAACAATGGATGCCTTAGCCAACGCGATGGGAATTATTCTGATTGTTTTATTGGTGCGGCAGTATCCTAAATTTTTCTTTATTAAATCCTAACTTTGAATTTATGCGATTCAAATTTCACAAGGTATTGCTAAAAAAAAGATTTCCCCTTGCCATAAGTCGAGGCGTTAGAGGGGATAGTTATAATTTATTTCTTTCTTGTGAAAAAGAAGGAATTATTGGTTGGGGAGAGGCGGCTCCAGGAAAAAATGAAAACGCTGAATCAGTCGAAGAAATCGAATCCCAGTTGAATATTTTGATGGCTGAGGGAACAGAAAACAAAACTGCTCAACAGGTCAACACCATAGCCAAAGATCGGGGAATAGCTCCTTGTGCCACTGCAGCTTTAGACATCGCAATTTGGGATTGGAAAGCAAAAAGTCAAGCCTTGCCTTTACATCAGCTCCTCAATATACCTCTGCCTTCAGTCCCCACATCGATTACAATAGGCATCAACCCCCCTGAGGTGGTAAAAGAGAGAATTCCCTTAATGCTTGAGGGAACAACGGTTAAGGCACTAAAAGTAAAACTAGGTGCTCCTCAAGGAATTGAGGCCGATCAAGAAATGTTTACTCAAGTCGTGGAAAGCACTCAAAACTATGACATCAAAATAAGGGTAGATGCCAATGGTGGCTGGTCAACATCAGATGCTATTTTTATGATGAAATGGCTCGCCGATCGTGGCGTTGACTATATTGAACAACCCCTTGAGCAAGGCAAGGAATCCGAGCTAAAATACCTCTACCACAACAGGCCTTTACCAATCTACATTGACGAGTCCTGCCGGTATGCTGAGGACGTAGCCAAATGGGCGCCCTACATAGACGGTGTTAACATGAAATTAATGAAATGCGGTGGGATAACAGAAGCCTTAAATATCATACAAGCAGCCAAGCGGTATCAACTCAAAACCATGATTGGGTGTATGAGTGAATCCTCTGTTGCCATTGCAGCAGCAGCGTCCATTTCTGGTGGGATTGATCATATTGATCTGGACTCCCACTACAACCTTAATCCCGACCCATCTTCTGGGGCAAAAATGATAGATGGGGTAACAACTCCTGACCTTGTTCCTGGGCATGGCGGGATACTAAAGCCTGAATATTATGCTTAAACCAAATCAAAAAGTTGCGATTTATATGCAAGGCTTTCTGCATAGTGATTTTGGGAAAATGGGCTTGGGAGTGATTCGGTATTTAGAAAATCCAATCGTTGGATTAATTGACGCAGAAAATGCGGGAAGCAACATCAATATTGAACACAACATAGACAGAGACATCCCCATTTATAAAAGTTTAGAGGAGGTAGTCAATAAAGGCGCGGAAGTATTGGTATTGGGGATTGCCCCTTCAGGGGGAAAAATCCCAAACGATTGGCTACCCTTGATTAAAGCAGCCGTAAAAAGTGGATTGAGTATCATCAACGGACTTCACGATACCCTAGGAGATCGTTTTAGTCAGCAGCTAAAAGGCAGTAAAAACCAATGGATTTGGGACGTTAGAATTCCAAATATCCAACCCCAAATTGCTTCGGCAAAGGCAGCTGAATTAAACAATAAAAGGGTTTTAATGATAGGAACAGACATGGCCTGTGGAAAAATGACAGCCGGTTTGGAAATCTATCAATGGGCAAAAAATAAGGCTATCGATACGGGTTTTGTCGCCACCGGTCAAATTGGAATCACTTTGATGGGGCAGGGCATACCACTAGACGCAATCAAGGTGGATCACGCTTGTGGTGCGGTGGAACAAATAGTTTTAAACCATCGGGATAAGGCGTTGGTAATTATCGAGGGACAAGGATCGCTTTTGCATCCAGGCAGTACTGCCACCCTCCCTTTGATGCGGGGAAGTTGCCCGACACATATGATCCTCTGCCACCGTGCTGATAAAGTTACTTTGAGAAGCCCTGAGTCGATTAAAGTACCTCCGCTCAAAGACTTCATAGCATTAAACGAAGCATTGGCTGCGGTCTGTGGTACTTATGGTATTCCAAAAGTAATAGGGATTGCCTTAAACACGGCTAAACTATCTGAAACCGAATCTTTAGAATACATTGAAAATTTAGAACAGCAAACTGGGCTTCCGGTAACAGACGTTATTCGATTTGACGTTGACAAAATTGTTCAGCAATTACTTTAATTTACTTGCAGTGGTAGTCAGCTGCTCTCGTGGCAATTTGATTGTTGGGTTTTACGTTGACTTTATAGCCCAGTGAATTTGCCCAACCTTTGGTTGCAGAAATTAACTTGCTGGATTTAAAATTCTCATCGCTGTTATAATCCATGTCAATTTCTACCCTAACACTGACCTGGTGGGTGAGCCACTCAGCCACATCAATACTCATTTCAGCCTCCTTCCACAATCGTGTCCACATATCTTTTATGATCACCTCAGTTTTTTTACTCAGGATATAATGCACTCCCCTGCTGCCATATCGGTAAGCGATTACCGTAGCGTACTTCGTTTTTTTACCTACATTTTGAGAATCTGAACCAATGTGAATCTGAACGTGGGGGTAATTTTTGAGAATGTTCAGCGTATGTTCAATCGGGTCTATTCGTTCTCCTTTAACATCTTTGAATAATCGCATAAATAAAACACCAAGATAACGAAGTCGAATAAAAAAATGGTTTTATTTTTGATTAAGAATATGATATACGAAACAATATTTAATGTATTCAACACTGGGATTTTATTCTTTTGGTTGGCTTTAATGGTTTTTCCTAAAAGTAAATTCACTCAAAAAATCACAGATTTTCCCTGGGTTCCTCTAGTGATTGCCTTTGGGTACATCTATTTTTTGAGTACAACAGAAGGCACTTTTTCAGCTGATTTTTCCTCTTTGTCAGGGTTGACACAGATGTTCCAAAATGCTAACCCTCAAGGGGTGGCAGCCGGATGGCTACATTATCTTGCATTTGATTTTTGGGTAGGGTGTTGGATGTTAAAAGACAGTCAAAAAAAGCAGATCAAACATTTTTTTGTCCTATTACCCATGTTGTGTACTTTTATGCTAGGGCCAGTGGGGATAATCATTTATTCTTTACTGCTATTATTTCATAAAAAACTAATCCAAAATTAAGCTTGTCAAATTCATTGCTGTTTATCGCCCTTGCATTTGCCGTTGGATTTGGGGCAATCGGCTCTTTTATTGCTAGTAAAAAAGGGCATACCGAAAGATTTGGCTTTATGATAGGATTTCTATTTGGTCTTTTTGGCGTGATCGGGTTGCTATTGATGAGCGACAAATCCAAAAATGACCGATCTAGAGATCAATCAGAATAACTTTTCCAATAGTATCATTCCTAGTTTAGCACTCAATCCGAGGAGCAGCGGATAAATCGCAAATAACCAAAGGCAATCCATAAACCTCAGCGAAGAACCACTGCCAAGTCCATTTAAGAAGTCGTACCACGTTTTAAGCCCAAGTTTTGCCGCAGCAATATTGGCAACGATCGCTACGATCAAAATCATCACACCGATAAAGTAATATTTAATCAATTTTTAATCTTTAGGTTTTGTATTTTGTACGTATGAATTTTGTTAAGCTATTCAAAGTTATACTTTTTCTGTTGGCTGCCGTATGCTTTTATGTGGTCTTCCTGATGTACTCCAAACTCTCCTTTATCGACACGCCCTATTTGTATGGGGGGGTGGTTCTTTTGATTACTGCGCTATTGATTAGGAAAAAAAAGTAACTTCTCACTCCTTGACAAGGATGTAAGTCGCCTTTACACCTGTGGCGAGATTCCACTGATTGGCAGCAGTCATATTTCCATTTTCATCATATACCCTTACCTCGGCAGTATTAGGACCAGACTCACCTTGGTTGAGTGCGATAAAGTCAATTTTATTAAAACCCGGAACCAGCTCAATAACTAATCCTTTAAAACGCTCGACCAACAAAACATTAGATTGAATCACTTGATCGTTGTGGAGAATTCTTACACGATCGCCATCGGGATATTCGTGATCTCTAAAAACAATTCGGGCTTGGTCTCCTTTCATTCTGTAGTCGCCCATATATTGATTCGATTTAAATTTGTTTGGGTCTTTGTTCTCTTCGATTCCTTTTCCTTTGAGTTTGGAGAGATAATAATCCCCGGGATCCAGAAACTTTTCCTGATTTTCCATATTGATATTTGGCGCGTTTTCCAAGGTGGGATCCGTCATATCAATCGGGTCTTTTTTTAAAAAATCCCTTTGAAAATATGGACTTTCTTCTGGTTGAATGTACAAAGGGCTGTTGTTTTCATTCTGGTTATTCGGGAATTTTAATGAAGGATTATTGTTTTCAATTTGTGCGAAGACCACATTGAAACTCAAGAGCAGCAACAAGCAATAAACACAGCGTGAGATAATTATTAATTTTCTGCCGATATGATTTTCGTTTGAGGTAGGCATTAATTCTAATTTACTGATACAAACCTATTTTAAAAAAATCAAATGCAATTGCGGTTTAACATTATTTTGTAATATAATCATTACTTTGATTTAAATTTTAGACACTATGGAACTCGTTGGAATCGATTGGGCAATCATTATCAGTTTTTTTTCAATCTCGCTATTTATAGGAATATGGGTTTCAAAAAGGGCGGGTTCTTCCAGTGGAGAGTTTTTTCTCTCCGGTCGAAATATGCCTTGGTGGTTGTTGGGGATATCAATGGTCGCTACCACTTTTTCCACCGACACCCCCAACCTAGTAACTGACATCGTTCGTACCAATGGGGTTTCGGGCAACTGGGTCTGGTGGGCATTTCTAATCACAGGCTTGCTAACCGTATTTGTTTACGCCAAATTGTGGCGTAAATCCAACGTAAAAACAGATATTGAATTTTATGAATTTCGTTATGGTGGTGCAGCTGCCAGTTTTCTAAGAAAATTCAGAGCCCTCTACTTGGGTGTAATTTTTAATGTTATCACCATGGCTTCTGTTACCCTAGCGGCGATTAAAATCGGGGGGATAATGTTGGGGCTAGACCCTTGGCAAACCGTTGTAAGCGCGGGACTGATTACCGTCATATTCAGTACCCTAGGCGGATTTCGAGGAGTAGTTTACACCGATTTTCTACTGTTTTTTGTCGCTATGGCAGGATCGATTGGCGCTGCTTATTATCTGGTCAACCTTCCCGAGGTAGGTGGAATGACAGCATTGCTAAACCACGAAAATGTCAGCGATAAACTATCCATATTACCCGATTTTTCTAATACAAGGGCATTGATCACCCTGTTGATTATACCCTTAGCTGTCCAGTGGTGGAGTGCGTGGTATCCGGGGGCAGAGCCTGGCGGTGGCGGATATATCGCTCAGCGAATGCTAGCCTCTAAAGATGAAAACCACGCCATTGGTGCAACCTTCTTTTTTAATATCATGCATTATGCCCTCAGACCTTGGCCTTGGATACTAGTCGCCTTGACCTCCTTGGTGATTTTTCCTGATATCGCCAGTATCAAGGCTGCTTTTCCCAACATTGCCGATGATAAATTAGGGCATGATTTGGCCTACTCAGCCATGCTGATTAAACTACCTGCTGGTTTAATAGGCTTGGTGTTGGCCTCCCTTATCGCTGCTTATATGAGTACCATCTCAACACAGCTCAACTGGGGTTCTTCCTATATGGTTTATGACTTTTATCAAAAACAAATCAGTCCCAATGCATCCGAAAAACGATTGGTTGCAGTAGGGAGAATGGCTACTGTATCACTGATGATTTTAAGCGCGATACTCGCTTTATTATTACAAAATGCCCTTCAGATTTTTGATATGCTACTCACTTTTGGTGCAGGAACAGGACTTATCTTTATACTTCGGTGGTTTTGGTGGCGCATCAATTCTTGGAGTGAAATATCGGCAATGTTTGCCTCAGGCATCATTGCTATTTTATTGAAAACAACGAGCCTGGGGGCTTATCTTTTTGATTTAAATACAGGTTTATTGCCTGATTGGTCTGAATATCCCTTAGTTGTTTTGGTTACCTCAATAATCTGGATAGGCGTCACTTATATGACTAAACCCGAGAGTGATGCAGTGCTTCAAGCGTTCTATAAAAAAACCCAACCCGGTGGCCCTGGATGGAAAAAGATCATTAATAAAGCTAAAAAAGACCAAGTGAAACTTGAGGAAAATGACAACAGCTGGAATGTTCCTTCGGGAATTTTAGCCATGCTATTAGGTTGCGGTTTGATTTACAGCATCATGTTTGCCACTGGCTTTTGGATTTACGGAGAATATACAAATGCTTCCTTGCTCTCGATAACGGCAATCATCTGCGGGATTTTCTTGATCAAAACATGGAAAAAAATTCGGGTAAACGCATTGTAAGATTAGCCCAAAATTGCTCCAGCGATAGTTGCGGACATCAACGAGACGATTGTCCCTCCAATCATTGCTTTTAAACCCAGTTCACTCAGGGTCTTTCTTTGTTTAGGGGCAATTATTCCAATCCCACCAACCTGTATGCCAATCGAAGCAAAATTGGCAAAACCACAAAGTAAGTAACTCGCCATTAGCACCGATTTTTCGTAACCGAAGTGCAACGCATTGTTTGCCTCTTTAAGTCCAGCCAACTGAATGTATCCCACAAACTCACTTGCGACAAGTTTCACCCCCAATAATTGACCCATCAAGGTCATGTCTTGGGTTTCAACACCGATCAACCACATCAAAGGAGCAAACAAATAACCCAATATTAGCTCGATAGAAAAACTGTCGTAAGGGGTGTTTTCCGCCACCCAAGTGTTGATGCCTAAGCCATCCCCGATGCCGAAAAAAACACCGTTGATCAGTGCAATCAATGAAATAAACACCAACAACATCGCCCCTACGTTAACCGCCATTCTCACTCCCTCAGTGGTCCCATTGGAGATAGCACCCAAAAAATTGTTGCCAATTTTTTCGGAAGGGATGTTAATATTTTCTGTAACCTGCCCAGTTTGTGGATACATTATTTTTGCGATGACAACCGCCCCCGGGGCTGCCATGACCGATGCAGCCAGCAAACTCTTAGCAAAAGCCAAACGCGCAACAGGATCATCACCACCCAAAAAACCGATATATGCTCCCATTACACTACCCGCAACGGTCGCCATTCCGCCCAACATCACCAAAAAAATCTCTGAACGGTTCATCTTTTCCAAATACGCCTTGATTAGCAGTGGTGCCTCGGTCTGCCCCAAAAAGATATTTCCAGCTACCGTTAGGCTTTCTGCACCGGAGATACCCAAAAGTTTTTTTAAAGCCCAAGCCAAAAACTGCACCACTTTTTGAATGATCCCAAAATAGAATAAAATTGAAGTTAATGCCGAAAAAAAGATGATGATTGGCAGTGCTTGAAAGATAAAAATGAAGCCGTATTTATCTATATTGGCAAACTCCCCAAGCAACATACTTGTTCCTGCATTGGTGTATTCCAAAATCTTGACAAAAAAGCTACTGACAAAACCAAAAAAACCCTTGATTACACTAATTTTTATAACCCCTACCGCAATTGAAACTTGCGCCAAAAGACCGATTCCGACTAATTTCCAAGATATTTCCTTTCTGTTATTACTCAGCAAATAAGCGATCAAAACAAGGATAAGCATCCCGATCAAGCCCCTTAGTAGCGATTCAAAAGACATGCCTTGATGAGGAATTATTTCCATATTAATGTCTAGAGTCTTGAGGATGGACAAGCAACGGACGTGTTATATTTTTTCCGAATGAAATTAACCAGCTGCGATTCAAAAGTCAATTTTAATGTAAATATCGGATTTATTTCGATATCATTTCCAGAATCATCTCTCTGGTGGTCATCAATTTGATTTTATGGACAGCGTCCTTAAAATCCCCGTTTTCGATCCGCTTTTCTAATATTTCAATCATTTCTGTTGCTGTAGGATTGGGCATTTTTTTCAGATTAAATTAAAAATTCATCGGTACATCTACCAATAATATACTGGACTTAGGTTCGGATTCGAGTGTGATTTTATCGGTCTCCCAAATCCCCAAAGCGTCCCTTTTTTTTAATGTTTCTCCAGCAACTTTAAAACCGCCCTCAATCACAAAGGCATACACTCCGTTGCCTTCCTTTTTTACTGTGTAATCTATCGACAGTGTTTGGTCAAAATCACCCAAATGAAACCAAGCGTCCTGATGAATCCACATGCCATCGTCCTCAGAAAATGGCGATAAAACTTGGTAAAGGGCATTCTGTTTTTTTAAATCACGAATAGATTTTTGATCGTATCTCGGTGCTACATCTTGAGTTTTAGGAAGCACCCAGAGTTGTAGTAGGTTGATGTATTTATCGGGATTTTTATTGTATTCGCTGTGATAAACCCCTGTGCCTGCGCTCATCACCTGAATTTCGCCTTCATTGATCGCCCCCACATTACCCATGCTGTCCTTGTGTTCCAAATCCCCTGACAAGGGTATGGTGATAATCTCCATATTGTCGTGAGGGTGGGTTCCAAATCCCATTCCGGGGGATATCGTGTCGTCATTTAAAACGCGCAATGCACCAAAATTCATCCGCTGTGGATTAAAATAGCTCGCAAAACTAAAAGAGTGATTGGCATTCAACCACCCATGATTGGCATGACCTCTGGTTTGGGCACTGTGGAATACTTTTTTCATTTATCTTGTAATTACAATAATTGTATAGACAAATATACTATTTATTGCGTCTTTTTTCTAATTTTTTTTTGGCAGCGTTGATTGAATTGATCAGCCTTGTTTTGGCATTCAAATATTCAATGAGCGTTTTTACCTTTTGCTCAGCCGCCTTTTTTTCTGCTATCTTCTCTTTTTCCTCAGCGATGGTAGCTTTAATTTCGCTGTAGGTAGAATAGGCAAAACCCATGACGATGAACACTGCAATCACTATGGCTAAAATTTCCTCCGAATCGCTTAAACTCAACATTTAATACAATTTCATCTAAAATTAAGAATTCCAGTTATATCTTTGAACCTAAACACCAACTATTAACTGTAATGAAGAATTTTTGCAGGAGCCTATTGGCATGCTGTATTTTTGGCTTATTTTTTACCGTTAACCTTTTCGGACAAGACAGCCTTCAGCAAAAAATAGCACTTAAAGAAATCACCTTAGATGCTGCGCGAATAAAAGCTCCAAAACGGATACTGCCCTTTGCTTTGACTTATCGTACTTTCCCAGAAACCCAGCCCAATATTCCCCAAAACTCCCTTGAGGATTATCTCGTTGGTGTCCCCGGACTTTTTGCACAAAATACACAAAACTTTGCCCAAGACTTGCGCCTTTCCATTCGTGGATTTGGTGCGCGCGCTGCGTTTGGAATTCGAGGCATCCAATTAATTGTCGATGGTATTCCAGAGACCACCCCAGACGGACAAGGACAACTTGATAACCTGCCTTTGGGATTAATCAACGCCATAACCGTTCTTCGCGGCCCTGCTGCTACCTTCTACGGCAACGCATCTGGTGGGGTAATAAAGATCAATACCTTATCCGATTTTGAAAATAATTTTGTGCGTCTTCGCGCCCAAGGAGGCAGTTATGCCAGCAGCAATCTATCTGCAACGGTGGGTTTAAAAAATAACAATACCAAAGCTATTTTTTACCAAAGTCTATCCCAATCGGATGGCTATCGGGATCATAGCCAATACAAACAACAGGTTTTTAATGCCAGGGTTTTTCACGATTTTTCTTCCAGCTCAAAACTCAGTGCGCAATTTAATTTCACCCACAGTCCCTATGCCTATGATGCTGGAGGAATCAACATGGCAAGTGTTCAAGAAAACAGACTTCAAGCCCGCCCCCAAAACAAAAGCTATAAAACTTTTGAGGCTGTCGATCACCTAAAGACAGGCTTGCAGTGGGAAAAAGCATTTAGTCAAAAATTTAGCCTCAGCACTTACCTTTTTTACGCTCATCGAGATTTTGAGGGGCGTCTTCCTTTCGAATTCGGCGGCTTAGTGGATTTGGTAAGGAATTATTTTGGTGGGGGAGCTGCGCTGGAATACCAACCTCAGGATAACCATCGTTTACAAATCAGGGTTTCCTTTGCCGATCAGACCGATCACAGAAAGCGATTTAAAAATATCGCTGGTCAAGCAGGGGACATCACCCTCGACCAAGAGGAAATTTTTAACAACAGCGCGATCAGCATTTTGGATGAATACAGATTCAGTTTTGGACTTTTACGTGCCGGTTTGAGATTCGACCGCCAAAAACTTGGCACCAACACAGCAGTAAATAATACAACATTAAATATCGTCAATCCAAGCCTTGGGTTTACCTACACCGCATTGGGAGATCACCTGCTGTTTGCTTGTTTTGCAACCAGCTTTGAAACCCCAACACTCAACGAACTGTCTGCCAACCCATCGGGTGAACAGGGATTTAATCCTAACCTCACTTCTTCAAAAGCCAACAACTTTGAGTTAGGCTGGCGCTATAGTTCTCCCTTTGGGCTATTTGAAACCACCCTTTATACCATACGAACCAATAATGAAATTCTTCCTTACGAATTAGAAGCATTCCCCGGTAGAAGTTTTTATCAAAATACGGGCAAGACAGCTCGCAATGGAATTGAAATCCAATGGGAGCTACAAAAAACAGCATGGCACTGGATTGTGGCGTTTAATTATGCCGCTTTACAATTCAAAGACTATCAACTTGATGACAAAGACTTATCGAGAAAAAAATTACCCGGCGTTCCCCAACAACAATTATTTGCTGCGGTGAGTTATGATTTCTCAAACGGTTGGGGGCTGATGTCGCGCAACCAATACAACGGAGCATTGTACACCGACAACGCCAATCAAAATAGGGTTTCTCCCTACTTTGTTTCCAATCTTAAGATTTGGAAGTCTATGGACAGGTTTGAGTTTTTTGGTGGCGTCAACAACCTATTTGACCGAAAATACAATGACAATATCCGCATCAATGCCTGGGGTAGCAGGTATTATGAACCCGCCCCCCTTCGGAATTTTTATCTCGGAATGAATTACACCTTTTAGCTCACAACTGCATCACCCCATCCATAAAAGCATCGGCATAGCTGTCCCGATTGGGGTCCCTACCGATATAGCCCATAAAAGTACTCTCCTTGGCATGGCCAGTCATGTTCATCAATACGGGAGTAGGGATTTTTCCAAAAAAATTCGTGGCAAACGACCTTCTTAAATCATGAGAAGAAATCACGTGGTATTTCGGAAAAAGCCCCATAGACTTCCTTTTCGTCTTTCCGCAAAATTTATAAGCCCTTACCATTTCTTTAATTCCAGCCGCTTGTAACACCAGCTTTAAATACTTATTAAACCGCTGTGGGATCAGTTTTTTAGGAAAGTCATGCCGTAGGATTTCCAAAGCTAATGGATCAATCACCCCCACAGTCACCTTTTTGTCAGTCTTCTGTTGGTGGATATCCACATACAGTCCGCCATTAGGCGCAGGCC
>CAJWGK010000029.1 GCA_913030895.1 uncultured Flavobacteriaceae bacterium
GATCGCCAAAGGTAAATGAAATTGTTAAACCTGTAAAAACATACCAGTCATTATTGTTAATGTTTCCAAACTCATAGCCACTTGGGGCCTCCGACTCAGATTTAGGCAAACTTCCGTCCAAATTATCTGTAAAGGTATATCTCGCGCCAATTTCTAGTCCAAGAATCACCATAGGGGAAATATTTGCTTTTAATCCCACAATTGCAGGTAGCGTGATATTACTTCCTTTTCCATACCCTACCGTTTCAAAGGTGATCGGGTCGTGATAAAACAAGTCGTATTGAATATAACCAATGCCCAAAAATAAATATGGTGAAAGTAATTTGTCATTTCCGTGTAGATTAAAGTCAACAAAATTTATTTCGGCTCCAGCAGAAAACTCCAGTATATTATTATTAAATCGATATCGTCGCATGAAACGGGCAAAATCTACTGGGTTATAATCGCTTTTATTAATTTTTGTATACATAATATTAGCTCTGAGGGAGTAACGCGTAGTACGATTCCATTTATAGACTAGTCCCACTGCCACATTTTCTGGATAAACAAAGTATGATGATCCAACATCGCCAATATAATTAGCCCCACCCAAAAAGGCACCTACCTCATGAAATTGCGCGTGAACATTGTAATGAAAACTTAAAACAACAATATGCAACCAAATTTTTTTCATTAAAAAGCGGATGTAGTCTGTTTAACCAAGAATTTTTATAAAATATTGGTCGTATTCTTAAACTAATAAAAGCAGAATTTATTGTCTATTACGGGTGTCTTGACCCCAAAAAAGTTTGTTGCGGAGTGTTTTGAAATAATTGTCCCCATTAAGTTCAATTGTAAAAACAGGAAAAGCCGCTTTCTTGATCGTTATCGAAGAGCCATTTTCTAACGTAAAAATTCTGGAGTCTAACGACATTAAATGTCCATCTCCTCTTCCGTCAACACTAATCTTGATCGTAGCCTCGTCTGGAACCACTAACGGTCTAATATTCAGGTTATGCGGGGCAATTGGATTAAGTATAATTCCTTTAGTTTCTGGAGTTAAAATAGGACCATTACTACTTAATGAATAGCCTGTGGAACCTGTTGGGGTTGCAATTATAAGTCCATCAGCCCAATAGGTTGTTAGGTATTCCTCATCGATTTTAGTCTGAATACTTAACATTGAGGTGGTATTCTTTCTATTGATACTAATTTCATTTAAAGCAAATGGAAATGAATTATTAAGCGAATGATCAGTATCGGAGAGGGTCACAGATAATAAGCTTCGCTCCACCAATTTGAATTTTTCATCAAAAAACTCGTCTAAAGCTTCATTAAGTGATTCTTTCTGCAGACTAGTCAAAAAACCCAATCTTCCAGTATTGATGCCCAAAATTGGGATCTTAGAATCTTTCACAAACGGAATTGAGCGAAGTAATGTTCCGTCACCACCAATGGAAAACAAAAAATCTGTTTTTGGATCAATTGTACCTGACGCTTCGAAAGATTTATGGATAATTGGTTTCGAAATATGCTCAATCAATCGTTTATCCAATTGCAGCTCATGTCCTTTTTTCTCCAAATACAATACCGTTTCCTGAGCATACTCTATCGTTGCAGGGGTATCAAAAGCGCAAAAAACTGCAATTTTCATTTAGATCAATTTCATTGTAAAATTACGAAACTTTATTTGGCTGGGCTTTTGATTACCGAATTTTAGAAGATGCCAGAAGAAGTTCTTAATTTTGAACTCAAAGCAATGAAATGACCCACCTAAGTGTAAACATCAATAAAATTGCCACTCTAAGGAATTCTCGCGGAGGTAATGTCCCGAATCTTCTTAAGGTGGCTAGAGATCTACAAGGTTTTGGAGCCCAGGGAATTACCATTCATCCCAGACCAGACCAACGCCATATCAAATATGATGATGCATTGGCATTACCTGAAGTTCTGACTACCGAATTTAACATTGAGGGAAATCCCATTCCCAAATTTATAGATTTGGTAAATCGCATAAAACCTGATCAGGTCACCCTTGTGCCAGACGGAGAAAATGCCATTACTTCAAACGCAGGCTGGGATACCATCCAACACCGTGATTTTTTAATAGAGGTCATCAGTGAATTTAAGGCTCATGGAATCAGAACCTCTATTTTTGTCGATCCTGACGAAAAAATGGTTGAGGGTGCAAAAGCGACCGGAACAGATAGAATAGAATTGTATACCGAAGCCTACGCCAAGTTTTTTCCGAAGAACCCCAAGAAGGCCATCGCACCCTATCTGAAGGCTGCAAAATTAGCCAATACCCTTGAAATTGGGATTAACGCAGGGCACGACTTAAACTTAAAAAATACTGCTTTTTTTGCCAAAAATATTCCCCAACTTTTGGAGGTTTCTATTGGTCACGCGCTGGTTAGCGAGTCACTCTATTTGGGTTTTGAAAATGTCATTCCCATGTACCTTCAACGACTTTCTTAATGGAGCTGCTGCACAGCAATATCATTGGAGAGGGAGAAAAAAACTTGCTTATTCTCCACGGTTTTTTGGGTATGGGAGACAATTGGAAAACCCACGCTAAAAATCTAGCCGTAAAAGGTTATCGTGTACATTTGATCGACCAAAGAAATCATGGAAGAAGTTTTTGGAGTGTTGATTTTAGTTACCAACTCATGGTTGAAGACTTAAAGACATACATGGATCATCATAAAATAACCTCTGCGGTTCTTTTAGGACATTCTATGGGTGGGAAAACCGCCATGAATTTTGCCTTGAAATATTCACAATTCGTGGATCAGCTTATTATTGTAGATATTTCACCCAGATATTATGCACCACACCACCAAAATATTTTAAAAGGTCTAGCCAGTCTTGATTTTGAATTCATTAATTCTAGAAAAGGGGCAGAAGAACAATTATCGCATTATATCATAGATTTTGGAACACGACAATTTTTATTGAAAAACCTTCACTGGGTTGAGGATGGTAAATTGGGTCTGAGAATCAATATCGAAGTTCTAAAAAATAGTGGGGAAGCCATTGGACAAGCGATCAATAGTGACAAAGTATTTGAAAAGCCCAGCTTATTTATGATTGGAGCCAACTCAGATTATGTAGATAAAAGTACTGACCATCAGACGATTATAAGTTATTTCCCTAAAGCCGAAATGGTGGAAATAAAAGGAGCAGGGCACTGGATTCATGCAGAACAACCAAAGCTTTTTTTCGATCACTTAATCTCATGGATAGGTTGAATTGTTTACATTTCTACATTCAAGCCTAAAAATGTGATAAAATATAACAAATTGTTAAGTCTATACCGCTAACCCTAAATTTACCAACATTCCTATGGAAACGATTATTCGAAGAGCAAAAAAAACAGATGCTTTGGCAATCTTATCATTGGTTCAAGAACTCGCCATTTTTGAAAGAGAGCCTGACGCAGTAATTTTAAATAAAGAAACTATTGAAGAACACGGTTTTGGAAAGCAGCCTTTGTTTGAGTGCTTTGTTGCTGAATTTAAAGAAAAGGTAGTCGGAATTGCGCTTTTTTACCCTAGGTACTCTACATGGAAGGGCCCCACTTTACACTTGGAAGACCTGATTGTTACCGAAGTAATGAAAGGTAAAGGAATTGGATCCAAGCTATATAATGCTTTTCTCAAATACGCTCATAAAGTAGGAGTGGAGCGAGTAGAGTGGGCAGTCCTCGACTGGAATCATCCAGCGATTAACTTTTATCAAAAAAGTGGAGCAGAAGTATTGAGTGATTGGAGAACCGTACAAATGGATAAAAAAAGCATACAAAACTATATTGCTAAAATCAATTAAATAAATGAAAGTATTCAAGTTTGGGGGGGCTTCAGTAAAAGATGCCGATGGGGTGAGAAATATTCTTAGCGTTCTAAAACATACTGGTTTTGACAAGACACTTATTGTGGTATCCGCTATGGGAAAAACCACTAACGCTTTGGAACAAGTCGTTCGCAGCTATTTTGATAATAAAGAGCAGTTTCCTAAAGACCTCGAGGCCGTTCGTTTCAATCACCATCAAATTATAGCAGACTTATTTCATCAGGACAAGGCACTGATCACCGAAAAAATCGATGCTCTTTTTGACAGGGTTTTGAGTTTCTTAAATGAAAATACTGTCGATAACTACAGCTTGGTTTACGATCAAGTGGTCAGCGTAGGGGAGTTGGTTTCCACCACTATCATTAGTGAATACATGAAACATGAGGCTATTGAAAATACTTGGCTGGACGCAAGAAAATGTGTTAAAACAGATGCCTACTACCGCGATGCGAATTTGGACTGGGAAAAGACTCAAACTGAGATTCAAAAAATGGTTGAAGGAAAAAACACCGTGATTTCTCAGGGATTCATTGGCAGTGCGCCAAATGGTATGACTACTACCCTTGGACGTGAAGGCTCTGACTATAGCGCAGCCATATTTGCTTATGCCCTCACGGGAGATTCTGTAACCATCTGGAAAGACGTTCCTGGGGTTTTAAATGGCGACCCCCGTCAATTTGATGATACCGTCTTGCTCAATCAAATTTCCTATCGCGAAGCCATTGAATTGGCTTTTTATGGTGCCTCAGTCATTCATCCCAAAACCCTTCAACCACTTCAACGCAAAGAAATTCCATTGTACGTTAAATCTTTTGAGAACCCCGAAAACCCTGGTACTGCGGTTTCTAGAGGGAAGACCCTAGAACCTCATGTTCCCTGCTATATTGTCAAAAAAAATCAAACCTTACTTAAATTGTCTTCCAAAGATTTCTCCTTTATTGTAGAAGAAAACATTAGTGAGATTTTTGCTTTATTACATCAATTCCAGATGCGGGTAGAAATGATCCAAAACTCTGCCATCAGCTTTTCGATTTGTATCTTCAATAAATATGACAAGCTGGAACCCTTGGTTGATGCTTTAAACACAAAGTTCAATGTAAAAGTTACGGACCAAGTATCCCTTTACAGCATTCGTCATTTTGACAAGCCCGCAATCAACTTTATCAAAAATAAGGTGGGTAAGATTGTTTTAGAACAAAGAACAATAGATACTGCTCAGTTTGTGGTGATGGACTAAAAAAATATTTTTTTAACCTTTTCCACTATCGTAGTTGCCAGTTTGATATGACTTTCACGAGTCCATCCCCCCACATGTGGACTGAGAATTACGTTTCTAGCGTTTATCAAATATTTCAGGGCTGGGGGTAGTTTGTCTTCGTTAAAAATGGAAGAAAAAGATCGGGTTTCGTATTCCAAAACATCCAATCCCGCCCCCATAATTTTTCCAGATTGCAACCCTGCAACCAAATCTTCGGTTACCACCGCCGAACCTCTAGCAGTATTCAACAGCCAAAAGGGATGACTCATGTCATCGATAAATTTAGAATCAATCATAGCTCGGGTAATTGGTGTCTGAGGCGTATGAATACTAATCACCTCGCATTTGGCCATCAATTCTTCCCTACTTACCTGCCTTGCGTTTTTATCTCCGACATTATCCGAAATATCATAGCAAAGCGTTGTTACGTCAAAACCAGAAACTCTTTTGGCAAAACTTTTTCCTGTATTGCCATAGCCAATAATTCCTAAGGTTCTTCCGCTCAATTCCCAACCTCTATGGCCCTCTCTGTCCCATTCTCCTAATCCGATCGAGTTGTGGCCAGCTTTGAGATTATTCATCAAACCAAGCAACATCCCCACGCAATGTTCGCCTACTGCATTTCGATTCCCTTCTGGGGCATTAATTAGGTGAATGTTCATTTTTTGAACAGTTTCAACATCGATATTTTCGAGTCCTGCCCCAACTCTACCGATAAATTTTAAATTTTTGGCATGAGAGAGAAAAGTTTTGTCTAAGGTAAACTTGCTCCTGATAATTAGCCCGTCGTATGTGCTAATTTTACCGAGTACCTCCGATAGAGAAGCACCAAAAGCCAAGTCATTTTGAATGCCCAAAGCCTCCAAACCTTCAATCAGTGCGGGATGATTTTCCTCGATGTGTAAAACTTTCATTGTCAAAAATTAAAAGCCTAAAAAGATTTTAGCCATGAAGAAAAACAAGAAAATTCCGAAAATGTCATTGGCGGTAGTGATAAATGGCCCTGTTGCAATAGCAGGGTCAATCCCTTGTTTGTTTAGGATAATAGGCACAAAAGTGCCAACCAAAGCTGCTATGACGATAACGCCCATCATGGCGCCAGCAATCGTAAGGCTTATAATTAATTCTTGATTGATGATAAAACCAAATAAAATGAGAATTAAAGCTAAGGCTAATCCATTTATCAAGCTCAAACCTATTTCTTTAAAGAGTAGCGGAATTAGCGAGCCTTTTACTACATTATTGGCCAGTCCCTGAACAATTATGGCTGAGGATTGAACGCCGACATTTCCTGCCATAGCCGCAATCAGTGGGGTGTAAAAAAACAAACTCCGTAACTCCGGTTGCTCCATTATTTTTTCAAAATCTTGTAGAATAAAAACACTTCCCAAACCGCCTAACAAGCCCAAAAATAGCCAAGGCAATCTCGCTTTGGTAAGCTCAAAAATACCATCATTGGCTTCCACATCATTCGATATTCCAGCTGCCAACTGGTAATCTTTTTCTGCTTCTTCTTTAATTAGATCAACGATATCATCAATCGTAATTCTACCCATTAATTGTTTTTTATTGTCCACGACCGGAATTGCTTCTAAGTCATATTTAGACATAATATTGGCAACTTCTTCTCCAGGTTGATCAACTGTTACCGCATCAACTTGTGGAATATAGATGTCTTTTACAATTGCTCTAGAATTGGCTGTTATCAAGTCTTTTAAAGATAACCTTCCCTTGAGGATATTATTTTCGTCCACTACATAGATGGAATGCACTCGAGTAACCTCTTCTGCCTGAGCACGCATTGCGTTGAGACATTTTAACACACTTAGATTTTCTTCTACTTTTACCAATTCCTTTGCCATCAAACCTCCTGCAGTATTTTCATCATAAGTCAGCAGCTCACGGATATCCTCAACATGTCCAGAATCTGTTATTTGTGACATGACAATTTCCTGCCGATCTTCGGGCAATTCTGCGATAAGATCAGCAGCGTCATCTGTATCGAGTTCTTCGATCTCCTCTGCGATCTCTTTAGCGGAAAGCTTTTCGAGGATACCTTCTCTAATATCTTCATCTACTTCTGCTAAGGCATCTGCTGTTTTTTCACTATCGAGCAGTTTGACCAGATAAGTCGCCTGTTCCGTTGAAAGCTCGTAGATGACCTCAGCGATATCAGCGTAGTGCAAATCCTTTAATCTTTTGCGCAGCCGTTTATCAGCGCCTTTTTCGATTAGCTCCTTTATGGTATTTATACCAGATTTACTGATTTCAAACTTTGGCATTCTCCACTTTTTTTGTCAATGCAATGAATTCATCACCGGATAATTTTTCCGGTCGCAGGTCAAAGATACTATCTTCTAAAACAAATTTTGGGAGGGAAAGACTTTTAAGGCTATTTCTAAGGGTTTTTCTGCGCTGTTGGAAACTGAGTTTTACGACTTTAAAAAGTAGACGCTCGTCGAAATCTTTGCGTAAATCCGTTTTTCGAGTCAGTGCAATTACACCCGAATCCACTTTTGGAGGCGGGGAAAATACCCCTGGAGCGACATTAAAAAGGTATTCAGCCTCATAAAAAATTTGACAAAGTACTGAAAGAATTCCATAGGCTTTACTACCTGGTTTTTCACAGATTCTTTTGGCGACTTCTTTTTGAAACATCCCACAAAAAAATGGGATTCGATCCCTGTTTTCGAGTGTCTTGAATACGATTTGACTTGAAATATTATAGGGGAAATTCCCGATGACTGAAAACTCCTCTTCTCCAAAAAAAACTGTCAAGTCCATTTTTAGAAAATCGCCATAAATGATTCCATCCTTAATTTTTGGATAATTTTCAATCAAATAGTCTACGGACTCCCTGTCAATCTCAATAAGCTTTAAGCTCATTTTTTTAGCGATTAAAAACTGGGTGAGTACCCCCATACCCGGTCCGATTTCCAAAACATTTTTGCAATCTTGTCCAATGAGTTGATCTGCAATTTTTTTTGCGATATTTAAATCGTTTAAAAAATGCTGTCCTAGTTTTTTTTTGGCTGTTACGGCTTTCATTTGAATTCATCGATGACTTGAAGTTGGGAGCTAAAATGAAGTACCTCTTCACCAAAAAGGGATTTTAGTGTATCCTTAAAAGCAATTGCCTCTTTATTTTCAAATCGATTTAAGCTTTCAGCATGACAAAATTGGTGTTGAATTGCAAATAGGGATCCTGAAGTTTCCATTTCGGTAATTACTTTTAATAGCGTAACCCCAGCCACTTCGGGGGTTTTAATGATTTCAGGTAAATAGTCACCCTTCAACCAATCCATCCATTGTGGAAGCACATCAGGAGCAACATTACAAGTGATATTTAACAATATCATATTTTAGGTTTAGTCAATTAGGTCAAAACCAGTGTAAGGAACCAAAGCCTTAGGTATTATAATCCCGTCATTGGTTTGAAAATTCTCTAATAGTCCAGCGACTACACGAGGGAGTGCGAGTGAACTACCATTGAGGGTGTGAACGGCCGATTTTTTACCATTGTTGTCTTTGTATCTCAACTGGAGCCTTTCCGCTTGAAAGCTATTAAATGTGGATACTGAACTAATTTCTAACCATCTTTTTTGAGCAGTTGAATAAACTTCAAAATCAAAAGTCAAAGCCGAGGTAAAGCCCAGGTCTCCTCCACACAACTTGAGAATCCTATAGGGCAACTCAAGTTCTTCTAAAATATTTTTTACATGATCCACCATTCCATCAAGAGCAGCCCTTGAATTATGAGGTTCTTCAATCCTAACGATCTCTACTTTATCGAATTGATGCAGTCGATTAAGTCCCCTGACATTTGCTCCATAGCTTCCAGCCTCCCGCCTAAAACAAAGGGTGTATCCTGTCATACAAATGGGTAAATCTTTGGCATTTAGTAATTGGTCTCTAAAAATATTAGTCAATGGTACCTCCGCAGTGGGAATGAGGTATAAGTTATCATCTTGTACATGGTACATTTGTCCCTCTTTGTCAGGAAGTTGCCCTGTCCCAAAACCTGATGCTTCATTGACCAAGTGTGGAACTTGATATTCTTTATAGCCAGCAGCAGTATTTTTATCGAGAAAATATTGAATTAGTGCTCGTTGAAGTTTGGCACCTTTCCCTTTATAGACCGGGAAACCGGCTCCAGTAATTTTACTACCCAAGTCAAAATCAATGAGATCGTATTTGGCAGCTAATTCCCAATGCGGCATAGCTGAATCAGCTAAATCTGGAATCACGCCTGCGCGAAAAACCTCTTCGTTGTCCTCTTCTGCGTTTCCCGGAGGGACAATATCCTCTGGTACATTTGGAATCTGGGTTCTCAAATGCATCAAATCAGCTTCTGCTTTTTGAAGTTGTTCCTGTAAACCTTTTGAGGTCGCTTTTAAAGTTGAAGTTTCAAGTTTTAGGGTATTCGCTTTTTCTGTTTCCCCTGATTTAAATAACATTCCGATCTCCTTTGCCAGTTGGTTGCCTTTGGCAAGGATCTCATCCAATTGGGTTTGCATTGCGCGTCTATTTTGATCTACTTCAAGTAGTTGATCGATAAGTTCTGGTTGGGAAAAATTTCTTTTGGCTAAACCCGCTTTAATTTTGGTTGGGTTTTCTCTCAGGTAAACAAGCGATAACATCTCTTTTGGTTTTCATTACAAAGGTAGGAGAAAGCATTGGATTTCACTTAAAGCTTGTAGTATTGTGGGATTAATTTTTGACAATGCTCTCGATCAGCGTCTAATTGATTTTTAAGCTTCTCAAGCGAATCAAACTTTTTTTCTTCTCTAATCTTATCCAATAGCTCAAGGGTGATTTTTTGGTCATATAAGTCCCCGCTAAAATCAAAAAAATAGGTTTCTATCTGTGTATTTTTACCGGCTACTGTTGGACGTACACCAACGTTCATCATACCAAAATAAGTTTCGTTTTCGAGCTTAGCTTTAACAAGATATACTCCATTTTGAGGTTTGAGCTTATAATCCTCCTCTATTTTTAAATTAGCTGTTGGATAACCTATTTTTCTCCCTAACTCATCTCCTCTCACAACAGTCCCCGATAGATTGAAGGATCGGGTGAGGAATTTATTAGCCAACTTAATAGCGCCGCTTGTGATTGCATTTCGGATTTTGGTTGAACTCACCGCGATCGATTCAATGTCTTGGGCTGGGATTTCACTAACTGAAAAACCATAATCCAAGCCAAAATTTCTCAAATCATCAACCGTTGCTTCTCTGTTGCGTCCAAATCGGTGATCATAACCGATAACTAATTTTGATATTTTGAGACTATTCACCAAAATGTCTCGAGTAAATTCTATGGCTGTCATTCTAGAAAACTCCTTTGTAAAAGGTTGGACAATTAGGACTTCGACACCTAAATTTTCGAAAATTTGTATCTTTTCCTCAAGAGTATCGATCATCTTAATGTTAGAGTCTTTTTGTAAAACCATGCGAGGATGTGGGAAAAAAGTAAGTAAAGTCGTACATAAATTTTCCTTTTTGGCAGTGGCTACCATATCAGCAATGATTTTTCGATGTCCAACATGAACACCATCAAAGGTTCCGATTGTTAATATTGAAGCTTTTGAGGGTTGGTATTCGAATATGTTTTCAACGACTTGCATCTAAAACTTTAGTTAAAGCTCAAAAATACATTATAATTGCTTTATGTTTTGTGGTCTTTTTTCATAATTTAAAGGAAAAATAATTGCATTGGTTATCCGCCGATTAAGTTTTCCCTTTCTGTTTTTTGTTTTATTTTTCTTTGGAAAGATTCATGCACAGGACTATTGGGCTAAAGTCGATAAGGAATCGCTCCAATTGACTCAAATACAAGAAAGGAAAGACTGGCATTATCTATCCCTTGATAGTGAGGTACTTCGGGCATCTTTAAATTCCAAAAATTCGACTAAACTCTCTGCGAGAGGAAATAATATAGAGATGGAACTTCCAAATGAAAACGGAGTTGCTGAGATATTTTTATTAAGTCCTGTTCCTGTTCTATCTAGCGAACTCGCCAAAAAATTTCCTGAAATTAAAACCTATAGTGGAAGGAGCAAAACCCGTCCGAAAGTTACCGTTAGAGTTTCCTATACCCCACTTGGGGTCAATGCTTGGATGCGGTTTCCTGATGGTTTAAATAGATTCATTCAACCCCTTGACAATAAAAGAAATTATTTGTCTTATTCAAGGACTGACGCGAATGCAGCAGGAAGCTTTCAATGTAAAACACCTTTGGATGATAATTGGACGAATGCTGAAAAATCAATGCGACAGGGAGGTAATTTCAGAACTTCGGATAGTGAAATAAAAACATTCAGATTAGCCATTTCTACCTCAGGAGGGTACACTGAATACTGGGGAGATGATGATCCAAGTAATGGCACCAATAAAGAGGATGCTTTTGCAGCAGCAGTTAGTACTATTAATCGCGTGAACGAAATTTTTGAAAGTGAATTAGGAGTACGTTTAGAACTTGTCAGCAGTTTGGAACTAATTTATACCGATCCAGATAGTGACCCTTACACAGACGATTTTAGTTCTGATCTTCAGACGAATTTGGATGAAGTTTTTGGTTCAGAAAATTATGATATCGGTCACTTATTTGCCTATTCATCAACTAATGGTAATGGAAATGCGGGATCTGTAGGTAATGTTTGTTTAGAAAGTAAAAAAGGATCTGCTTTCAGCGCTCACCCTTTTGAGGGATCATTCAATGATCCTTTTTTGAGTGATCATTTTGATATCGATTATGTAGCCCATGAAATGGGTCACCAGTTTGGGGCTTATCATACCTTTGGTCATGAAAACGAATTAGAGGGTTTAAGCTCTGAACCTGGAAGTGGATCAACCATTATGGGTTATGCAGGAATCACTGGACCTGACAATGTGCAAAGACATAGCGACCCTTATTTTCATTATCACAGTTTAAAGAACATAGATGATTATATTCAAAATCAGACTTGCTATACTTCAGTAACAAATGAAAATCAAGCCCCTGAGGTAAGTGCAGGATCAGACTATACACTTCCCATCGGAACAGCCTACGAATTAAAAGCTACAGCAAGTGACCCTGATGAGTCTACCTTGTATTACTGTTGGGAGCAATTGGACAGTGGCGAAGTAGGGGCTAATAATTTTGGTCCCAATTTTCATTTGGGGAGTCAGGCGCGATCATTGCCACCAACAGATAGTCCCATAAGAACGATTCCCAGGATGGCGGCTGTTTTGGAGGGAAAATTGACAGAAACAAACCCTACCGTTGGAAGTAATTGGGAGACCGTTTCTACTGTCGATAGGACACTCACTTGGGGAGTCACTGTTCGTGATCGTTACCCAGCTATAGCAAACGGAATGGGAAGAACCGCTTCTGATGCAAGAACATTTAAAGTGATTTCCAGTGCTGGACCTTTTACGATTTTATCCCAAAACCAAGAAGGCATAATATGGGAAGGGGGTTCCAGACAAACCATTTCATGGGATATTGCCAATACAAACCAAAGCCCAATAAATACAAAAACCGTATCTATTTTACTATCGCATGACGGAGGAAAAACATTCGATCAAACTCTTGTTGCAGCAACACCAAACGATGGCACGGAACAAATTACTGTCCCAGGGAGTATTAACTCCGATCAAGCGAGGATTAAAATTGTCCCTGACAATTCGATTTATTTTGCTGTTAACACCAAGGATATAAAAATTGATCAATCCCCTTTTACTTTAACCTTCGATCGATACAATGTGGAGGTTTGTGATGAATCACAAATAACTTTTGACTACTCTTATGCTGTTTACATGGGTTTTGAAGAGAAAGTAAACCTTAGTGTTGAAAACCTTCCTCAAGGACTAAGTGCGCTTTTTTCTCCAGCTAATCTTACGCAAGGAAGTAGTTCAGGAATCCTTACCATTTCAGGGCTCCAAAATTTATCCCCTCAAGATTTAACTTTAGAAGTTTTGGCTCAAAGCAATTCCAGTTCACGTTCGGTAAATCTTAATTTAAATCTTTTACAGGAGAATTTTGACAATATCGAACTGCTCGGTCCAACGGACGGGGAAGTTGGTGTAAGTCGAACCGTAACGTTGACTTGGAAAGACGATATTGGTGCTACTGAGTATCTTTTAGAGGTGGCTAAAAACAGTGATTTCTCGAGTTTGACACATTCTGTTTCAACAACTACACCAAATTTTGTACTTCAGAATTTAGATTTTGCTACTCAATATTTTTGGAGAGTAAAACCAGTGAATACATGCTCAGCTGGAGTTTTTTCTGAGAGAAGGAGTTTTAACACCATTTTAGTCAATTGTAAAAGTTATTCTCCTACAGCGTTACCTCAAATACTTGAAGATGGTCAGGAATTTTATTACGGAGTTACACAAGTAGAAATTGATGTTTTTGATCAAGCTGTAATAGAAGATATTAATGTGAAAATATCCATTGAACACTCCTACATCGAGGATATTTCAATTTATCTTATTGCTCCTGACGATACCCAAATTAAATTGACGCAGAATATAGGAGAAAATTTAAATAATTATAGCCAAACTACTTTCGATCAGGAGTCATTACAAAACATTGTATTTGGCTTACCACCGTTCACAGGTTCTTTTAAACCAATTGGTGATTTGTCCATTCTTTATGGACAAAATATGAAAGGTAAATGGACAATTAGAGTAGAGGATAACTTTGAAGGTATTTTCGGTTACTTAACGGAAGCTGAAATAGAATTTTGTTATAGCGGAGATCTTATTTTAGATGGTGACAATGATGGAGTTACCGACATAAACGATAATTGTCCTACCGTTGCCAATGCCAATCAATCCGATAGGGATGGAGACGGATTGGGAGACTTGTGTGACTTGAATACCTTCAATAATTTTAGATTGACCAAGTCTGATCCTACATGTGTTTTAAAAAATAATGGTCAAATAACAATCAATGGAGCCGCACATTTCAACTATCGAGCCACCATAAATGGTCCTAACGGTTATTTTTCTGAAAAGTTTTTTGACCATCAAAGTGATGCCATAGCGAATAACCTCGCTGCTGGCTCGTATTCCATTTGTATTTACTCCGAGGAAGATGCAGTTTTTGAAAGTTGTTTTAATACGATTCTAATAAGTCCAGATCCGCTGGAAGTTCAAACGGAGCTTAACTTTAATGATCAATCCATTACAGTTGATTTGTCAGGAGCTTTGAATTATCAAATTCGCCTAAACAATAAAAGTTACAGTCTTAAGTCTGGAAGACATCAACTTCCTTTAGATGATGGGTTAAGCAGGTTAGAGGTTACTACTGATATTGAATGTCAAGGCAAAGTCGTGGAGGAAGTTTATCTATCGAAAGCATCTACCATTTATCCCAACCCTGCGTTTAGTCAAGTTAGTATCTTGGTGGGTGGTGAGGATAATAACTTTAAAGTCTTTTTGTACAGTATTGAAGGCGAACTACTTGAACAACATGAGGGACAACTTTCTCCAGGCGATAGAAATTTTAAGTTGCCGATGAATTATTATCCCCCCGGAATTTATTTGATCAACATAATGTCAGGAGATAATATAGAAAACTTTAAACTACTAAAAAGGTGAGATTGAAGTATTATTTTTTGGTGTTACTATCAGTTTTTGCATGTAAAAAAGAAATTATTATTACCCCCGACCCTCCATTATTGGTTGGACCGCAAAACAATAATAGCTGTACCACTGCCACTGTGATTAGCAATAGTCAAAGCCAGGTCGATTTTAGCTGGCAAAGTGCTTTAAATGCAGATGAATACGAACTCGTAATAAGAGATACTGAATCGGATTTCGAAACTACTCAAACCACTTTTCGACTGTATAGTTCCATTGTTTTGGAAAGGGCCAAGCAATATTCATGGTGGGTGATTTCAAAGTCTACTGTTTATGAAACCTCCTCAGAAAGTAGTATATGGACTTTTTATTTAGAGGGCTCACAACAGGCCAGTCATTTTCCATTTTCCGCCGATTTAGTAAGTCCTCAAGCCAATCAGCAAATCAGTTTGAATGATGGAAAATTTGTTTTAAGCTGGGAAGCAACCGATTTGGATAATGATATTATGGAATACGACCTTTATTTAGGTACGGATCCCGAGGAGTTAGTATTAAAGGCAGAAAAATTGACAACAAATTCATATGAGATTGCACTAAATACTGACCAATATTATTACTGGAAAGTGTTAACTAGGGATCGCGAGGGGAATGTCTCTAGCTCAGCGGTAGGGTTGTTTAAAACTTCGATCTAAGCGGTTTTACCATTGAATAAGTTCATGGTCTTTTCTAGGCCTAATTGTGCGAAAGAAATCACCATTTCACTACATTTTTTGATACTATCTTGAAGCTGCGTTTGCTCTTCGCTGGTAAATTCTCCCAAAACAAAGTCCACTTGATTAAAACGATTTTCGTGACTTTTAATACCAAACCTGAGTCTCGGGTAATGTGGAGTGTTAAGTTGTGCTTCAATGTCTTTCAGTCCGTTGTGTCCTCCATCGCTTCCTTTACCTTTGAGCCTTAAAGAGGCAAGTGGGAGGTTTAAATCATCAGTGATAATTAGTATGTTTTGAATCGCTATGTTTTCCTTTAGTGCCCAGTATCGAACAGCTTTTCCACTTCGGTTCATGAAGGTTGAGGGCTTAAGAATTATAATCTTTTTCCCTTTAAAATTAAAAGTTCCTTTTTTACCCAGTTTGACTTCCAGTAATTCAACGTTATGTTTTTGAGCTATAAAGTCAATAACTTCAAAACCTATATTATGACGCGTATTTTTATAATCAGAACCTATATTTCCCAAACCTACGATTAAGAATTTTGTCATATCAATCGGTTTTGATTTTCCGGTAAGCCATCGGAGTATCATTTTGTAAAATTAAAAAAAGCATCTCATCTCTGAGATGCTTTTTTTTAAAACTAAATGTTTCAATGATTACTCTGAAGCAGTCTCGCTTTGCGCTTCTTCTCCTTCAGCAGTTTCAGTTGTTTCTGCAACATCCTCTTCCTCTATTGACATAGAAGCTCTAGAAGTTCTGACTTTACAAACAACAGTATTGTCGGGATGTAAAATAGTAAAATCATCTTTTTTAAGAGATGCAGTTAACAGCTTATTCCCCAATTCAAGTTCTGAAATATCGGCAGTGATGAAGTCAGGTAAATTGGCAGGAACTGCTCTAACTTTAAGCTTTCTTTTGTTGACCACAAGATTTCCACCGCTAATTAGAACCCCAGGTGCAGATCCCTCAAACACTACTGGAATTTCCATGGTGACTGCTTTGTCATCGAATAACTGGTAGAAATCGACATGAAGTATTTTATCGCTTACCGGATGAAATTGTATGTCCTGCAGAATAGCATTAATTTTTTCCCCTCCATCTAGTTCAATGACCACGGTGTGAGCATTAGGGGTGTAAACAAGTTTGCTGAAATCAAGTTCATTTGCGGAAAAATGGAGCGGATTGTCTCCCCCATATAATACGCAAGGAACCTTATCAGCATTACGTAAAGCTTTGGTAGCTACCTTGCCCACGCTTTCTCTTTTAGATCCTTTAATAGTAATAGATTTCATTTTATTTATTTAGATTATGTAATTACTGCTTATAGATTTATTGTGGTGTACATTATGCATGGTTTCAGCAAATATTTTTGCACAACTCAACACTTTTATTTTTTTACTTTTCTTTTTTGGGGGTATGGTATCGGTGACAATTAATTCTTCCAACCGAGAATTTTCAATTTTTTCATGAGCATCTCCCGAAAGTAATGCGTGGGTACATATTGCTCTAACAGACAATGCACCTTTTTGCATCATCAAGTCTGCTGCGTGAGTAAGTGTTCCTGCGGTGTCTACCATATCGTCAACCAAAACAACATTTTTTCCTGTCACATCACCGATAAGTTCCATATCGGTAATCACATTGGCTTTGGCTCTTTGTTTGTAACAAATAACCACGTCTGATTCTAAAAATTTAGAATAAGCATAGGCACGCTTTGATCCTCCCATGTCAGGAGAAGCTACCGTGAGCTTATCGAGTTTGAGCTGTTTTAAATAGGGGATAAAGATTGCAGAGGCAAACAAATGGTCAACAGGTTTCTCAAAAAACCCTTGGATTTGATCTGCGTGGAGATCCATAGTAATTATTCTTGTCGCGCCAGCAGCTTCTAATAGCTTGGCGATAAGTTTTGCTCCAATCGGAACCCTTGGTTTGTCTTTTCTGTCCTGACGCGCCCATCCAAAATAAGGCATTACTGCAGTAATGTGCCTGGCGGAGGCTCTTTTAGCAGCATCGAGCATTAGAAGCATTTCCATCAGATTTTCTGAACTAGGGTGGGTGGAACCCACAATGAAAATCCTAGCTCCTCGAACAGACTCCTCGAATGAGGGTTGGAATTCCCCATCGCTATAGCGCGAAAAGTTAACCTTACCTAATGGTTGACCAAAGTGCTCTGAAATGGCAGTAGCCAATTCATAGGACTGATTGCAACTAAATAATTTTAACGGGGTTTTCAATGTTTGCCATTTTTTTGGATTGCAAATTTATAAATAAAATTAAGTCACTAAAGCTTATTCATCAATAATTTAGAATGAAACTTCAACAAAATTATTAATTTTACACTCGCTGCCTTGGTGGCGGAACTGGTAGACGCGCTGGATTCAAAATCCAGTTCTTTCGGGAGTGTGGGTTCGATTCCCACCCAAGGTACAGAGACCTCGTAATTATTTGCGGGGTCTTTTTTGATTTATTAGCGTTTAAGGTCTCTTCTTAAATGATTCATCTACTCCCCCGCAACGAGTTTTCGTTTCTCTAAAGTCATTAACATTCCCTCTCCAGTGGTACCACAAATAAAAGCACTAGAAAGTCCATCTTTCTTTAGTTTTCCGGTATAATCAGTTATTTTTTCAAGGCTAACTACTCCCATTTTATACATGGTTGTGTAGGTTGCTGCGATAGTTCCCATGATGGGTTGATAAATCATTTAATGAAGTATCAATTTGAAACACACCTGAAGCCTGTGTGTTGTGATCCAGTGTCAGGTGAGGATTTCATTTTTGAAGCAACCCGATAACCTGAGCAATAAGTATCATTGCAAAGAAACGATCCTCCACGAATAATTTTCTGATTGATATAGGGATTGTATGGGTCATAACTCTCAGCTGGTCCTTGAGGATTGGCACTCGTTTTATTGGCCAAAGTTTTATAATAATCATAATGATACCAGTCTGAGCACCATTCCCAGACATTTCCTGCCATGTCATAAAGGCCATAACCATTGGCTTCAAAAGATTTTACTGGGGCAGAATAAAAAAATAAATCTTTGTTAGTGTTGTCGTAAGGAAAAGTGCCCTCCCAACTGTTGGCCTTTACTTTTCCAGTAGAAATTTCTTCATCTCCCCAAGGGTATTTTTTATCCTTTAATCCCCCGCGAGCGGCCCATTCCCATTCAGCCTCTGTGGGGAGTCGTTTTCCTGCCCATTTAGCATAGGCAACTGCATCATCCCAAGATACATGGACAACAGGGTGATTTTCTTTTCCTTCAATACTACTTCCTTTTCCTCTTGGACTTCTCCAATCTGCTTTGGGTTTCCATTCCCACCAGGCTGCATAATTGTTTAAGTCTACGGGACCTGATGTCGATTTAAAAGTCAATGAAGATGCCTGAAGCAGGGTGTCATGTGGTTTAGGGGTGCCAGGAGGTAATTGTTTTTTCATTTCTTCCCAATCTACTGGTTTTTCTGCGGTAGTAATATAACCCGTTGCAGCAACAAATTCGGCAAATTGGGCATTGGTCACCTCTGTTAAATCAATCCAAAATCCGTCAACTTGAACGGAATGAACAGGACCTTCGTCTGGTCTTGCCTGATCATCCTCACTTCCCATTTGAAAAGTACCACCCGAAATCCAAACCATGTTTTCACGATTTTGAACGGGTTCATTTTTAGTTTTTTTTGGTTTTGATTCGCATGATATCAGTGCGATTAAACAGGTAATTAGCAAAGGGTAATTCAATTTATTCATTTGTACATTTTCAGCCTCAAAGATGCTAATTTAAAGATTAACATCTATATTTGAAGTTAATGTTGAAAATTAATGAAGTCAATAAGATCTTCTTCGGTTAAAATATTCACGACTACTTTTTTGATTTTTGTCTTGATGTTACCTTATCTGGGATCATTTCTTCATTTATTTCAGGGGCACGATCATAAAACTTGTGAAATTTCGGAAACGCATCTCCATCAAATCGATGTCGATTGCGAAATACTGGACTATCATTTCCCTACAGTTATTGAAATTTCAAACGAAATTCTCACATCACTTGATCTTTCTCCGCAACAAAAGAAAACTTCTTTTTTCTATTTAGGGTATTCTTTTTCAATTGATACCATTGACTTACTTCGGGGACCACCATCGGTTTAATGATTTACCGTAATTTTTTTACTCACCCTCAATTTCAATGGGTGAAACACCCTGTTATCAATTTAAAATTTAATACCATGTTAAGAAATATTTATATTACCCCCCTAATCGCTATTTTTATATTTTTATTAATTTCAAGCTGTTCAAAGGACGATCCAGTTTCGATTCATGAGGAGGAAGCTATAACCCTTGTTACTTTGGAAGTAACAAAAGTAGGAACTTCTGAGTCGACCAAATATAATTTTGAGGTAGAAGGTCATGACCATGGGGAAGAAGAAGACCATGAGGAAGAGGAAGAAGATGATCACGAAGGTGAACATACTGAAATTGAATTAGAGGCAAATTCAAGCTATAATGTTTCCATTTACTTTTATAATGATGAAGACCCGAATAATATTGAAGATATCACCTTGGAGGTGATCGAGGAGGCAGATGAGCATCAAGTTTTTTATGAAATCACGGATGAACTCAGTGGTTTCTCAATAGTATCTGCTACAAATGATACCGATGACAGTAGTGGCAATCCCTTGTTTATAAAAACAACTTGGACAACTACTGGTGAAGCTTCGGGTGATGTGGTAGGATACTTATTTCACGAACCCACTTCAAAAACTGGTAATACTAAAGCTGATTTTGGAGGAAATACTGATGTTGAAATTGAATTTGAGGTGCATATTGAATAATAGTCCCTTTGGTTTTGTTGTAGTTCCTTTTAGGCTAAAATCGCCAAAATATAGGTGCTCAAACTATTCTAAAATATTAAAATTGGTAGTCAGCTTGTCCTTGTTGGCTACCAGTTTTTGTTTTTCACAGGAATGTGATTTGGTTTTAGAAGGGATCGTAGTGGATTTACATGACAATTCACCAGTCAGTGCAGCAGTGATTAAGGTTGTGGATAGTAAAAAAACAGTTTTTTCTGATGTCAATGGCATATTTATTCTTGAAAATCAATGCTCAGGAAAAATTAATTTAAAAATTTCCCACCTGAATTGTGAGGATCTTTATTCAACGGTTAACCTGAATAAATCGACTTCAATGAAGTTTTATGTTGAACATCACATTGAAACACTAAAGGAGATCGTTTTGGAGGAAAGTAAATTAAAAAAGCTTTCAACGACTGCGCCATCCTATGCACTTACCGAATTGCAAAAGGATCAATACAGTGGGAGAGGCTTGGCAAAAGCGCTGGAGCAAATCAGTGGAGTCAATTTACTAGCTACAGGAAATGTGATTTCAAAACCAGTGATCCATGGGATGTTTGGGAGCCGTGTCGGGATCATTTATGATGGTGTAGCGATAGAAAATCAACAGTGGGGACAAGATCACGCCCCCAATATTGATCAAAATGCTTTTGATGAAATTCGTTTGATTAAGGGATCAGGGGTTTTAAAGTATTCGGGTGATACCCCCGGTGGAGTGGTAGTTTTGGAATCTAAACTGCCAGAAATTAAGGATTCATTGTATGGAAAGACCATTCTGAATGGGATGTCCAACGGAAGAGGTTTAAATCTAATTAGTTCGTGGACCAAGTCTTTTCAAAGCGGAAAATATTTTAAGGTTCAAGGAACGATTAAAAGAATTGGCGATTTTTCAGCACCAGATTATGTACTTTCCAATACGGGCGCTGATGAGAATAATATTTCTTTCTCATTGGGGCAAAATAAAATTCTGAGTCATTGGAAAACCAATTTTAGTTTTTTCAGCCAAGAAATTGGAATTCTGAGGAGTGCACATGTTGGTAATGTATATGACTTAGTATTAGCCATTGAGTCAGATATCCCAACAATTATCAACCCTCTCAGTCATCAAATTATTCTACCAAAACAGTTAAACAGCCATTATACCGGTAGTGTTCAATATTCAAAAAGGAACCCGTCCAGCGGAAAATGGAATGCGAAATACAGTTGGCAAAGAAATAATCGAAAAGAATATGACGTGCGAAGGGGAGAATATAAGAATAAGGCTTCCATAGATTTAACATTAGACACCCATAATTTCACCACCAACTATGAATGGGGTTCGTTCAGGTGGTCGTTTGACTCCGGTGCCCTCATTCAAGTTCAGGATAACTTTTCTAACCCAGATACTGGAGTTAAAAGATTTATACCAGATTATATTAAAGCCAGACTGGAGGGGTATTTTACAACTAGCTATACACCATCAAATGATTTTAGTATTGGATTTGGATTGCGATATAGCTATCTCAACAATCAGGTAAAAAAATACTATCATCTCAATAGGTGGAGAGAAGAAAATTATGAGGAACGGCTCGGTGCTTTCGTGATCCGCGATGATGTAAGTAAAAAGCTAGTAGAGCGAAGGTTAACTTTTTATAATTTCTCAGTAAGTAATGGGGTAGAATTCAAAATCCAACCTGATTTAAAGTTGAGTTTTAATTTTTTTCACACTCAACGCGCTCCTGATATAGCCGAAATGTTCAGTGATGGATTACATCACTCCCTTGCCTCTATTGAGTACGGAAATCCATTTCTAAAAAGTGAAACAACCCAAAAGTATACCATCAATTTTGAAAAAGAAAGTGGAAATTTTAGATACAATTTTAGCCCCTATTTGATCCAAGGACAAAATTATATTATCATTGAACCCAAAGGTTTTGAATATACCATAAGAGGTGCTTTTCCAGTTTGGGAATATAGGGCAGTAAATTCAACGATTCGAGGGTTTGATCTGGATTTGATATTACAGTTGGGTGAGCGGGTCAAATTAAGTAACAATAGTTCGTGGATTGAGGGATATGAAAAAGGGAGCGAGACTCCACTTATTAGCATTCCCCCATTTTCGACTACCAGTCAAATACAATTTTCACCTTTTCAGTGGAAATCTTTCTTTATGACCCTATCAAGTAAATATTTTTCTCGGCAAAATCAATTTCCAAATCATAATTTTGATATCTCTGTTATTGAAAATGGCAAAAGGGTTACTAAGCTGGTTGACATAAGTACGCCACCTAAAGGTTATCATCTCTTGGGTCTTGAGTTTCATTGGGGACCTTATACCTTTTTTTCTGACAAAATAAATGTATCTCTTATCTTTGATAATCTATTGGACGCTTCCTACAGAAATTACCTTAATCGATTGCGTTTTTACGGGGATGAAATGGGTAGAAATATTATGTTACAAATTAAGATAAGTCATTAATTTTATGAGGTTAGCTTTGTGGTTGTTTTTCTTTTTTTTGAATATACAAGCACCCTTATTTGGACAGGTATACGAAGATGAGTACTTAGAACCTTTGAATGATCCTTCTCCTGATGGACAGCTTTTTTTTGTCTCAGATTTATTGGATATCGCTGGCTATGTGCCTGAAAAGATTGAGATTTACCAAACATTACCCAACAAGGCTAGGGTCTTTAGGGTTAAGCTAGACAGCGTCAATGGAGGATTTGTTTTTGTTCGTTGGGACAAGGCTAAAAAAGAAAACTACGTAGCCAATAAAATGATAGATCCTGGGGTTTATCTCAATCTCAAAACCGCTAAAGAGATTATGAGAAAACAAACCAACAAGACTTCTTTTGGTGTAGAAGATCCACTACCTCAAGCACCAGACCAAGAACAAATCAAGGTTGGTGATCTTAGTGAATTTAGAGAAGAATTTGAGTTGAAAGAGGAAGAAAGAAGATTAGATGAGGCTGAAGCTTCGGCTAAGAAAAAACCGAAGCGAGAAAAAAAGAAAAATAAAAAGAAATTTTTTTAATTAACGAGTTATCGTTAAAGTATCTCCATTTATAGATGTGGTGTAACAAGACAATCCACCAGAGCAATTATCATCGTACGAGTTATTGTGCTGGGCACAAGTGAATTTTGAGTTGTTGTAAGACCATCTATTCTGTGTCCCTTGGTGAGGACAAACGTTGCTGAAAGCTCTGATTTGACTGTTGCTAATTCTCAACAATAACATATTTTGTTCAGTGTAATTCATCCAGCCGCCGACACTAGAAAGACCAGAAAATTTTGAATTTGTAAGATCAACAGTTACCATGTCTGACGAGCTATTATCATCATCATTATTTGCAGTATTGTCATTCGTTGTTCCTCCATACTCTTCTTTGCTACAAGCTTCTATCAGCGAAATTCCAAACATAGAAAAAGCAATTGGGGCACAAGCAGTTTTTAAAAAATCTCTTCTTTTATTTTTCATTGAAATATCATTTTGTTCAAATATAACAACTTTAGTTTAACAATTAATGAAAATTATTAAACAAAATAATCTTTTTACATATAATTTAATTT
>CAJWGK010000030.1 GCA_913030895.1 uncultured Flavobacteriaceae bacterium
ATAATTATAAAATTACTGAACAAAAAAAGGATTTTAATTTAAATTAAAATTATCAAAAGCGTCAAATACTGCGTTCGATAACGTAATTGACCATTAATTCTAATGCGTTCCTGTAGGGGTTGTCGGGAAAAGTTTTTAAAATATCGAGTGCTTTAATATGATAGGTCTTCATCTTTTGTTCGGCGAATTCCAGTCCACCAACAGCTTTAATTCTTTTAATCGCCTCTTTTACTCTTTTTTGGTCTTTGTTGTGATTTTTAACCGTATTGATTAGCCACTTTCTATTGCTTGAGTCCATTACATTAAGAGCATGAATCATGGGTAATGTCATCTTCTGCTCCTTGATATCAATCCCTGTTGGTTTTCCTATTTTTTTCTCTGAGTAGTCAAAAAGATCATCCTTAATTTGAAAAGCCATTCCCAACAATTCCCCAAAGCTGTGCATTTTATCCACCTCAATGTCACTTGCTGATACTGATTTTGCTCCCATCGCACAGCAAGCAGCTAAAAGTGTAGCTGTTTTTTGACGAATAATCTCATAATAAACTTCCTCCGTAATGTCGAGGTTTCTTGCTTTCTCAATTTGCAATAATTCGCCTTGACTCATTTCTCTAACTGCAATAGATATGATTTTAAGTAAATCAAAATCTTCATTTTCTATCGAAAGTAAAAGACCCTTTGATAATAGATAATCCCCTACTAAAACTGCTATTTTATTTTTCCACAAGGCATTGATGGAGAAAAAGCCTCTGCGCTGATTACTGTCGTCTACCACATCATCATGCACTAAAGTTGCTGTATGAATCAATTCTATTACTGCTGCTCCCCTGAATGATCTTTCGTTAACCTTACCCTTTCCAAGCATCTTAGCCACTAAAAAAACAAACATGGGGCGCATTTGTTTGCCCTTTCGATTGACAATAAAATGAGTAATTCTATTGAGGAGAGCGACTTGTGAAGACATAGATTTGGTGAACTTTTTTTCAAAAAGCTCCATCTCCTCATAAATGGGTTCCTTAATTCTCTCAACGACTTTCATACCACAGTAAAGATACCATTAATAGCAAATGAATTATAGGTTTATATTTTCACTGCTTTATTTGCTAATTGACCACAGGCTGCATCAATGTCCTTTCCTCTTGACCTTCTTATCGTTGAAGTAATTCTATTCGCTTCCAAGGCTGATTGATAAGCCATTAATTTGTCATTATCTGCTTGTAAGAATTCGTTTTCTCCAATGGGGTTGTATTCGATCAAATTGACCTTACAGGGAGTATTTTTACAAAAATCTACCAATGCATTTATATCTGCTTCCTTATCATTGATATCTTTCAAGACAACATATTCGTAAGTTACTGGCCTAGAGGTCTTTTCATACCAATAACGTATAGAACTTCCCAGTTCCTCCAAAGGAAATTTTTCTGCAAATGGCATCAACTGTTCTCTAACAGATTGTATAGCACTGTGCAAGGATACGGCCAATCCAAACTTAGCCTCATCATCTGCCATCTTCATAATCATCTTTGGAATCCCTGAGGTAGAAACCGTTATTCGACTGGGCGACATACCCAAACCTTCAGGCTGAGTAATTTTATCAATTGAAGCAATCAAATTTTTATAATTCATCAAGGGCTCTCCCATACCCATAAATACGATATTTGATAGTGGACGATCATAATAGTATCGGCTTTGCTGGTCCATTGCTACTACTTGATCGTAGATTTCGTCAGCGTTTAAATTACGCATACGCTTTATCTTCGAAGTAGCACAAAACTTGCAGTCGAGGCTACATCCCACCTGAGAGGAAACACATGCAGTAGTCCTAGTTGCTGTGGGAATCAAAACTGATTCAACCACTAGTTGATCAAAGAGTTTAATTGCATTTTTGATGGTACCGTCCTTACTTTTTTGCTGACGATCAATTGCAATGTGATTAATAACAAAGTTTGATTCGAGCAAATCTCTCGTTGATTTTGAAAGGTTGGTCATTCCCCTAAAATCATGGATTCCCTTTTGCCAAAGCCATTGGTAAACTTGATTCCCCCGAAAAGCTTGATCACCATTTTGAACAAAAAAATCCCTGAGTTCCGCTATGGATAGTGAACGAATATCTTTCTTTTTGTCTTTGTCCATCATTTAGTGACATTCAACTTCCCAATAGGTCTCACCATAATTTATATAATCAACATAGCATCACCGTAAGAATAAAAGTTGTACTTTTTCTTGATAGCTTCATTATAAGCCTCTTTAATGAAATCAACATCAGCAAATGCTGAGACCATCATTAAAAGGGTAGATTTTGGAGTATGAAAATTGGTAATCATCGCATTAGCGATAGAGAAATCATAGGGCGGAAATATGAACTTATGCGTCCATCCATCATAGGGGTTTAATGTACCCATAGAAGATACTGAGCTCTCTAGACCTCTCATTACTGTCGTTCCAACAGCACAAATTTTCCTTTTATTTTTTCTAGCGTTATTAACGGTATCGGCAGCATTCTGAGTAATAATCAATTCTTCAGAATCCATTTTGTGTTTAGATAAATCCTCCACTTCTACAGGGCTGAAAGTTCCCAATCCAACGTGCAGAGTCAATTCAGCTAAATCAACCCCTTTGATTTGTAATCTTTTAATCAGATGTTTAGAAAAGTGAAGTCCTGCAGTGGGAGCTGCAACAGCACCTTCATGCTTAGCATAAATGGTTTGATATCTTTCCTCATCCTCTTCTTCAATGGGTCGATTAATGTATTTAGGAAGAGGTGTTTGACCTAATTCCTTAAGTTTAGAACGAAATTCACTATAAGATCCGTCGAAGAGAAAACGCAAGGTTCTTCCTCTTGAAGTCGTATTATCAATTACCTCAGCCACCAAGCTATCGTCGTTTCCAAAATAAAGCTTATTTCCGATTCGGATTTTACGTGCGGGGTCGACCAAAACGTCCCACAATCTTTGCTCTTCATTCAATTCGCGAAGTAAAAAAACCTCAATTTTAGCTCCAGTCTTTTCTTTATTTCCAAAAAGCCGAGCAGGGAATACTTTCGTATTGTTCAAGACCATAACATCTCCCTCATCAAAGTAATCAATTATGTCTTTAAAAGTATGATGAGCAATTGTTTTATCAGCACGATTCAAAACCATAAGCCTAGATTCGTCTCTTCCTGGAGATGGACGTTGCGCTAATAACATTTTGGGGAGTTCAAAACTGAAGTCAGATAATTTCATATTATTTTTTTTGCCCTGCAAATATAAGTTCTCAAGGGGGGGCTTGTCAAGTAAATCTTAAAGAAAAGGGAAACTAAATTATTTCCTTAGAAAATTTTAAACTTTCTAGGTCATTCCAAAAATCAGGGTACGATTTGGATACCACCCCTGAGTCATTGATAATTATAGGGGTTTTTAAAGCTAGAGGGGCAAATGCCATTGCCATTCGGTGGTCATTATAGGTGTCAATTACAATATCACTTGACAACTCAGATACAGGCAAAAGCTCTAAACTGTCATCAGTAATAGCTACATTAGCTCCTAATTTTTCCATTTCGATTTTCAGTGCACTCAGACGATCGGTTTCTTTAATCTTTAAGGTATGAAGACCTGTGAGCCTACATCCAATGCCCAATCCCAAACAACTTACAGCAATTGTTTGAGCCAAGTCTGGTGTATTTCTTAAATCAAAATTGATAGAATCCGTCAAATTAAAATCTGAAATTTTAGAGAGTGTAATCTCACCACCCTCACCATAAGAAGTTTCTACGCCCAATTCCTGATATATCTTCGATAATGCGGCATCTCCTTGCCTGCTCTCTTGATTATAACTTTTTAATTTTATTTTACTCTGTTGAGAAAGGGCTACAATAGCATAAAAATAGGAAGCAGAACTCCAATCTGACTCCACGACCCAAGTCGTGGGTTTAATTTTTTTCGCTGGTTTAATTTGTATCTGATTTCCCTTAAATGAAGTTTCAATACCTAATTGGTCGAGAATCGTTTGCGTCATTTTAATGTATGGAACGGATGTCATCTCCCCAACCAGTTGTATTGTTAACCCTTCTTCCAAAGCGGGAGCAATCAACATTAAAGCAGAGATATATTGGCTGCTGATATTAGCGGGTAAGGCGACCATTTTATTAATGATTTTTTTTCCTTTTATTCTTAGTGGAGGAAATCCTTTATTCTTTTCATAGCTAATTTCAGCACCTAAATCCTTGAGGGCATCCACCAATAATTGTATGGGTCGTTCTTGCATCCTTTGTGAACCAGTAAGTATAACCTCCCGATTAGGTTGCGCCGAAAAATAAGCGGTTAAAAAACGCATCGCAGTTCCAGCATGATGAATGTCAATAATTGATGCATCACTATCTAATGCCTGTTGAGTTACCTGGGAATCGTCAGAATTCGATAAATTTTCAATTTGAAGCTGTGGGAATAACGCTTGCAATATCAAAAGTCTATTCGACTCACTTTTCGACCCAGTTATCGTTAGCTCTCCAAAGGTTTGTTTAGTTGAATGCTGAAATCTAATCCTCATGAACTGCAAAGGTTTATTTTAACTTAGGGTTGTTGTTATGACGTTCATGATCTCTTTCAGATTTAAGTTGCATTTTTTTTTCAAACGCCTGTTGTAAGTCAACTCCCGTTTGGTTTGCCAAGCATACTGCCACAAAAATAACGTCTGCAAGCTCCTCGCCCAAATCCTTAGATTTATCGCTTTCCTTTTCGCTTTGCTCGCCATACCTTCTAGCAATAATCCTAGCTACTTCACCGACCTCTTCTGTCAATTGAGCCATATTAGTCAATTCGTCAAAGTAGCGAACACCATGCTTCTTTATCCAATCGTCTACAATTTTTTGTACTTTTTGTAATTCCATTCGCATGCGAATTTAAAACATTCCCAACGCTATCTAAAATAAATCCATAAAATCCATTCGGATTCTTAACAATCCTAAAGCAAATTTTGAATATCTCGAAGAGAGTTGACCACCGGACAATAATCATGCTGGGGTTCATTATGAGAGTTGAAATGAATTGCTCCCATACCTACGGCTAATGCTCCAAGGATATCAGCCTCTAAACTATCACCAATCATAATACTTTTTGAAGCATCAGTAGCTGTTTGCTCTAAAGCATATTCAAAAATGATTGGGTTAGGTTTTTTGTAGCCAACTTTTTCAGCCGTAATAATTTTATCTACAAAGGGTGACAAACCTGAGTTTTCAATTTTTCGCTGCTGAACTCCCTCAAAACCATTAGTAATTATATGTATTTGGTATTTTTGTTTAAGCTCCTCTAAAAGGGGAATTGTTCCTTCAAAAAGGTGCGTAAATGTGGATAAATAGCGAATATACAAGTCCGAAATTTGGTTGATCTTATTTGGGTCATAATCGTAATCAATCGTCTGAAAAGTATGGATCAATCGCTGATGTCTTAGCTCCAATTGAGTGATTTTATTCTCCCGGTAAAGCATCCAAAAACGATGGTTAATCTCTTCATAAGCTAATAAAAAATTCTCCAAAGCGAGTTGAATTCTCATTTCCTGAAAAACCCTTTCAAAAGTCATTGAAGAATTTTTTTCAAAATCCCACAAAGTATGATCTAAGTCAAAAAAAAGATCACTCGGCTTTTCTTTATCCAGCATGATGACGAAGATAGTTTATGAATTGATCACGCCAATTATTTTTCATCTGATTAGCTGTTAAAACAGCATTTGAAACAGAAATTATGTGCATTGCAGTTCTTGTGGTAAGCCCCTCATAAATCTCCTCAAGTTTCTTAAAAGCTTTCTTATCTGAGAACTTTCTAAGCCCTTTTTCCGTGGCCACTACAGGGTGAATTCTCAATGAAGTTTGCAAATCGTTATTTAAATCATAAAAATAAAAAGGTACTGCCGTAGAAGCACGATACCCTATTTCTTCATTATATCCCATACTATAATCACCTTCCAATTCCTGATCCAATAAGCCAAAGTAACTCTTTGCGGAAGACAATAAACCATAATTAAATCTAACCCGATCAATTGGCTGATGGATAAGTTTTTTTAAACTTTTCCTTTCTTGCGATAAAATTGTTGATTCGTTTTGTGCTGCGTAAGAAACCAAAAGTGAAACGCTATTAAAATCGGCAATATTTTTTACCAACTCTCTAAAGTGTGAATTATAGGTCGATAAACCATTATCGTAATAAGTGTTCTTGGCAAATAGAAAAAAATATCGAGGACTTATCTTGAACTCCTTAAATAGTCCAACCAATTCATCAAAATTGTCATAGGGATCTTTTTTAAGTCCAAAAAGCACCAAATATTGTTCAATGAGCATGAATAAATCCAGCCGCCATATCGAAGAAATCGAATCGGAAAACTTTAATAAAAGTGACTTTTTTTTGTACTTATAAGGATTTACAACTGAAACTACTGGCAAAAATTTTGGTTTTTTCCATGAACTGTGCGGTAGATCAGGGAAAAAATCATTGAGCTTGTCTTTTAACCTACCTGCCCATAAATCAACAACGGGTTTTTCCAAAAAACTATTTTTATAAGCCAGACTCTGGTATGGCGTATATGATCCGAGTTCATCCTTAAGGTGGGGCAAATACTCTTCATACCTACTAATCAAATAAAATGAGGCTGCAAAAATATCGAAGGGCAATTGGGATTTATTTCCAATCTTAAAAAAAGCAGGAACGCCTGTCCAGTTTTTAACCTCCACCTCAGTTTCATAAATCCCTTGTTGAAACAATAAATCGTGAGATTTAATAAAAAACTCTTTGCCTAGAGGCTGTAACGTATAACTCAGTTTGGGACCAGAATGAGAAACAAATTTTTCTATAGTGGAAGTAAATGCAACCGGAAGTTCAAGAATCCGAATGAAAATTTGTCTGAAAACATAAGTTAAACGTGGAGTAATTTTGTGTGAATAAACCAGTATCATTCAGATTAAGCTTTCATCTTTAAAGCTAAAATAACTCTTTTCTGAGACAATAAGATGGTCTAAAATCAGAATATCAAAAGTGGCACTGGCCTTTATAAATTGTGTCGTAATTTGCTTATCCTCTTTGCTAGGGTTTAAGTTACCTGAGGGATGATTATGAACTAATATCATTCCCGTTGCTCCTAATTCAATTGCTCTTTTCAATGCTAATCGAATATCTACTACGGTTTGATAAATTCCACCTTTACTTAGGCAAACACTATCAATCAATCGATTGGAACGATTTAGATAAATCACCCAAAACTCCTCGTGATCCAAAAAAGCCAATTGAGGAGCGATATAATCGAAAGTGATTTTACTAGAAACCAATTGAATTTTATGTCTATTTATGGGATCATTTAATCGTTTAGATAGCTCTAACGCCGCTTTAATTTTAACCGCTTTGACCATTCCAATCCCCTTAAACTCCATCAATTTTTGAAGTGATACTTTTTTTAATTTTAAAATTTGGTTATCGTGATGAAAAAGCACCCTTTGCATCAATTGAACAGCACTTTCTCCTTGGTTTCCAGTTCCAATAAGAATAGCGAATAATTCAGCGTTACTGATTTTCTCTGGTCCATTTTGAATGAGCTTTTCCCTTGGACGGTCAGCTAAATCCAATTGTTTAATGGTTAAATTTTGGGGCAAATCAGCCATAATTTTAATTGTTACTTAAAGGTAAGCATCTCTTTTTATAATCACATATTTTCAGCAAATTTCTCCTTTAAAGCGTTCCAGTTTATTCCGCCATAATTTCCTGAGCTCATCATCAATAAAACACTTTTACTGTATTCCTGATTGAGCAAAAAATCCGCAAACGCATTTGGCTGAGTAAAAACCTTAATTCGAGCATCATTAAAAGCCTCCACAATTTGCTTTTCAGTTATAGGGTTTCGATTTTTAATCTTGAGCGCCTCTGGATCATAAAACACAATTGGTAAATCTGCTGAACTCAAAGAATCTCTGTAATTATGGATAAAATTAGCATCCAAACTGCTATAAGTATGCAGTTCTAAGCAAGCAATTAATTTGAAATCTTCAAACTGTTTTTTCACTGCTATATTGGTCGCTTTTACTTTACTGGGTGCGTGAGCAAAATCCTTAAATAATAAACTATTATTGGATGAAGCAATTTTTTCCAATCTCTTAGAAGCTCCTGTAAAACTTGCAATCGCTTGATAAAAGTCGTCCTCTTCTACCCCCATTAGTTGACAGATCCATTTAGCACCAGCCAAGTTAGATAAATTATGTTCTCCAAAAATTTCAAGGGGCAAGGCTCCCTCATCCGTTTCCAGATAGGTGCTGCCAGAATCAATGAAATGAGTTGCTGTATGATAACTTTCCTTTCTTATTGTATTTTCTGATGCATCCACCATAGCGTTCAAAGCCGCATCTTCTTTATTGTAAACCAACACTCCCCCAGGAGTAATAGAATCGATAAAAATCTCAAATTGCTTATTGTAATCAACTCTTGTTTTAAAGACGTTAACGTGGTCCCAAGCAATGCCACTAATCAAAGCAATTTGTGGTTTATAATGATGAAACTTAGGACTTAAATCAATCGGGGAAGACAAGTATTCATCTCCTTCAAGTAATATAAAATCATTGGCATCACTCAAGGAAACAGAATTTTTGTACCCTAAAAGTTGAGCACCCAACATAAAATCTACTGAACGGTCATGATATTTTAACACATGTAAAACCATAGCGGAAATTGTTGTTTTTCCATGACTTCCAGCAATCACTACTCTCGTTTTTTCTTTTGCGAAATGAGCGATAAATTCTGGGTAAGAATAAATCTTAAGTCCTAAACTTTGGGCGGCTTTTAACTCTGGATTATCTGCTTTTGCATGCATTCCCAATATCACTGCATCTAAATCACTGTTTATTTTTTCTGGAAACCACCCCATCTTTTCAGGATAAATTCCTGCTTTTGTGAGCTGTGTCTTCGAGGGATCAAAAATCGCATCATCACTACCGCTGATCTGATCTCCGTTTTCTTTTAGAGCAATTGCTAAACTGTGCATGGCACTACCCCCTATCGCAATAAAATGATACCTTTTCATAATTGATGCTTTTTTTGAAAATCCAATGCAAATTGAAATTTAGGATTAAGCTCCAATGCCCTAGCTAAATACTCCCTGCTGCTATTTAAATCGCGCTGACCAAAATAAATCCTTGATAAATTATAATAAACAGTTGCCAAAGGATAGTTATCCATAAAATCATAAGAATTGGCATAAAATTTTAAAGCAGCAACACCCAAGTCAACAGATATTCCATGCTTCGCCACGACACTACCTATCTCAAAAATTAAATCTCGATCATTTTCTTTAAAAAAAGTTTCAAAAGATTGATAGTTACTTTCTAAAAGCTCAAATGCAAGTTCATACTTTGATTTTGCTGCAGCTGTATAGTTATTAATATCATTCAAATAACCTTGAATAATTAACCCTTGAATGGGGTCGATTACAAATAATTCATCTGCTTTTTTTTGGGCAAATTCTTTATTCCCTCCCAAAAATGAAGGTATTTCAGCAAATAACTTAATCAATAATTTTAGATACTTTGGATTATTTGAATTTAGGCGGTAAGCATTTAGTACTGACTTTTTAGCTTTAACGACATAGGGAACAGAGAAAAATCTTGAGACTTCAAGGGATTTTCTCGCAGCTGCAACTCCCAATTTAAAATAATTTTCTGCAGTTGGATTTTCAACGATCACCTTTTCATAATAACTAATTGCAGTTTCCCAATCCTTATAATAATAAGACAAATCTGCAATAGAATTAAGAGTTGTGATTGTAGTGTTATTTTTATCTGCTTTTTTTAACACAAGCAGCTCCTTTTTGTAATCAAGATCTTTGTCGTAATCATATATCACAAAAGGAGTTTTTTGCTGCGCATAAAAAAACAAAGGGAGCAATACAAATAAGGATAAAAACAGCCTGGAGCTAGTCATACGGAGTGTTTAAAGATTTCCAAATCAAATCTTTCAAGGCAACTAATCCTGACTGATCAACTGCCGAAATCATACAATGCGAAACATTCTTAAAGTTTTCATTCATTTCTCTGGCATATTCCTCTTTTAGCTCATTATCCAATAAATCACATTTTGACAGCGCAACGATATAATCTTTATTCATCAATTCTGGATTATACGTTTTCAATTCATTCATTAGAATTTCAAAAGATTTTTTTACATCTGCGGTATCAGCGGGGATAAGAAAAAGAAGCACAGAGTTTCTTTCAATATGTCTTAAAAAATAATGCCCCAGTCCCTTTCCATCTGATGCCCCCTCAATTATTCCTGGTATATCTGCCATCACAAACGACTGAAACTCGCGATATGGAACAATGCCTAAATTCGGTTTTAGGGTAGTAAACTCATAATCTGCAATTTTTGGTTTTGCTGCAGTTAATGATGCCAATAACGTTGACTTACCCGCATTGGGAAAACCAACCAAGCCGACATCGGCTAGCACTTTTAGTTCCATGGTTATTTTTAATTCCTTTCCTTGAATCCCAGGCTGGGCATAGCGAGGGGTTTGATTGGTTGAAGATCTAAAATTCCAGTTACCTAAACCTCCTTTTCCTCCCTCTAATAATATGATTTCTTGGTTTGGTTCAACTACCTCAAAAAGCACTAAATCTGACGTGGAATCTTTAACCACAGTGCCCATTGGAACATCAATATAAACATCTTCCCCCTGGGCTCCAGAACTTCTGCTTTTACCTCCGTCGCCTCCATGACCAGCATCAAAGTGGCGCTTAAACTTAAAGGAATAGAGCGTCCATAGGTTTGAGTTAGCTCGGATTATAACGTGACCGCCCCTACCGCCATCCCCTCCATCAGGGCCGCCTTTGGTAATAAACTTCTCCCGATGCAAATGGACAGAGCCTTTACCTCCGTTTCCCGATTTAACGTGTAGTTTAACGTAGTCAACAAAGTTAGCCTCAGTCATATTATTTTTAGAGTAAGCCGTCGATAAGAGCTGTCAAGCGATTGGTGATTTCTTCCACACTACCAATACCGTTAACACTGTGAAACTTCCCTTGATCGATGTAAAAACTTTTCAATGGTGCCGTCTTATTATTGTATTCCTCAAAGCGGTTTCTAATCTTAGTTTCGTCTTGGTCGTCTACTCTTCCGCTGGTCTTCCCTCTATTGATCAACCTATCTACTAGCACATCGTCGTCCGCCTCCAATGCCACAGTAGCAGTAATACCCATGGATCTTCCTGATAAAAAAGCATCCAATGCCTCAGCTTGTGCAGTTGTTCTTGGAAAACCATCAAATATAAAGCCTTTAACGTCTGGATTTTTCGTTACCGTTTCTTCAAGCATGTCAATGGTCACTTGATCTGGAACTAAATCACCTTTATCCATGAAGGATTTAGCTAGCTTACCTAATTCGGTGGCTCCTTGAATGTGATGTCTGAACAAATCGCCTGTTGAGATATGAAATAATTGATATTGAGATTTCAGGAAAGCTGCTTGCGTGCCTTTTCCAGCTCCTGGCTTTCCAAAAAGTACTAGATTGATCATTTAATTTAATTTCCTGTAAAGATATCCAAAATGAGTTGTTTTTTTCTAAGCACAAAAGATATCCTTATTTTTACAAAAACATCTAAATGGATTTTTTTTCTACTACAAAAACCCTAGGCATTCTAGGTGGTGGTCAATTGGGGAAAATGCTACTCTATTCCACTCGTAAATGGGACATCAAAACCAAAGTGCTAGACCCTAGTGTTGATGCACCAGCTCGCCTTGCCGCAAATGAGTTTGTAAAAGGTGATCTAACCGATTTTCAAACCGTTTACGATTTTGGAAAAGACGTTGATATTTTAACCATCGAAATTGAAAAAGTCAATGTTCAAGCTCTAGAAAAATTGGAGCAAGAGGGAGTAGCCGTTTATCCACAACCTCACGTGCTGAAGACCATTCAAAACAAATGTTTGCAAAAAAAGTTTTACCGAGAAAATAATATTCCAACTGCTTCATTCGATGAGTTTGATTCGATAAATGATGTTAAAAATGCGGTACTCAAAGGAAACCTGTCTTTTCCTTTTGTATGGAAATCGGCTGAGATGGGCTATGACGGCTATGGCGTATCCATTGTCCGATCAAATAAAGAATTGGAAGAATTAAAACCTGGCCCTTGTTTGATTGAGGAGATGATTAACTTTAAAAAAGAACTCTCTGTGATTGTTTGCCGAAGACCACAAGGAGAAACAGTCAACTATCCAGTAGTAGAATCTGAATTTCATCCTAACGCAAATCAAGTAGAGTATGTTTTGTGTCCTGCTAGAATATCAATAAAGGCCGCAAAAAAAGCAGTCGAGGTAGCACTAAAAACTGCTGAAGCTTATGGACAAATTGGACTTCTTGCTGTGGAACTCTTTCTTATCTCTGAGGATGAGATTCTGGTTAATGAAGTAGCGCCAAGACCACACAACAGCGGTCATTTTAGTATTGAAGCTTCCTTCACCTGTCAATTTGAACAGCACCTTAGAGCTGTTTTGGATTTACCCTTAGGCAAAACAGATAGCAAAACAGCAGGAGTGATGGTTAATTTGGTTGGTGCAGATGGTCATAATGGTCCTGTACATTATAAAAACATCGATCAGATTTTAGCAATTGATGGGGTTATTCCTCATATTTACGGTAAAAAAGAAACTCGTCCATTCCGAAAAATGGGCCATGTAACTATCATCCACCCCGAATTATCAATTGCAATGAAGATTGCAGCACAAGTAAAAGATATATTATCAGTAATAGCAAAATAAAATGGAAAGAGTAGGAATCATAATGGGAAGCAAATCAGACCTGCCGGTTATGCAAGAAGCCATAGATATTTTACAAAGCTTTGATATCGAGATTGAGGTGGATATAGTATCAGCCCATCGAACACCAGAAAAAATGATGGAATACGGCAAAAAAGCGCATCAAAGAGGACTAAAAGTAATTATTGCTGGCGCGGGCGGAGCTGCTCACTTACCAGGGATGATTGCCTCATTGACCCCACTACCAGTAATTGGTGTTCCCGTTAAATCCAGTAATTCAATTGATGGTTGGGATTCTGTATTGTCTATTTTACAAATGCCTGGGGGTGTACCCGTGGCAACCGTTGCGCTCAATGGTGCTAAAAATGCAGGAATTCTCGCCGCTCAAATAGTGGGCACATCTGATCCTTCCATTTTAAATAAAATAGAAACCTACAAAGAAGGATTAAAATCTAAAGTAATCGACTCTAGTAAAAACCTTAATCTGTAAAAAATCTTGAAAAACCCCCTATTATATTCATTCGGAACGCCCCTCCAGTCTGCGCCATTTAGTGAAATTAAGCCAGAGCACTTTATTCCAGCAATTGAGAAAGATATTAAAGCAAGCTTATTGGCGATTGATAAAATCACTGACCAGACTGCCCAACCCACCTTCGATAATACGATAAATACTTTGCAAAATATAGGTCAATTATTGGAGCGAAATAGTGCAATTTTATTCAACCTCAACAGTGCTGAAACCTCAGAAGAAATTCAAAAGATAACCCAACAGGCTTCTCCTATACTTACCAAATTTCAGAATGACGTACGACTTAATCAAATTCTTTTTGAGCGAATCAAAACCATTTATGAAAATAGAGAAAAGGAAAATCTCACAACAGAACAATTGACTCTTCTTGAAAAGGAGTTTAAGGGATTTGTCAGAAATGGTGCATTGCTTTCCGAAGACGAAAAGGATATTTTGAGAGAAATTGACACCGAAAAAGCGCAGTTGAGCCTCAGCTTTGGAGAAAATGTTTTGGCAGATACCAATGACTTCTCACTTCATGTAACAGATGAGAAACAATTGGATGGACTACCAGATCAGGTTAAAGAAATGGCTGCAGAAATCGCCAAATCAAAAAATAAAACTGGATGGGTCTTTACGCTTGATTACCCGAGCTATGTTCCATTTATGACCTATTTAGAGGACAGAACATTAAGACGTGAAATGAGCCTTGCTTTCGGAAAGAGGGGGTTTCAAAAAAATGATCACAACAACAGCGAAATCATTTTAAAAATAATTGAACTGAGAAAAAAACGTGCTGAGTTATTGGGATATGAATCCCACGCCAATTTTGTCCTTGAGGAACGAATGGCTGGTTCAGAGGAAAACGTAAATAATTTCCTTGAAGATCTTTTCAATAAAGCATTACCTGCGGCTAGAAAAGAATGGGAACAATTGGAGAGTTTTGCCAAAGAAAATCTAAATCTTAATCAACTTGAAAAATGGGATACTGCCTTTGTTTCTGAGAAACTTAAACAAGTTCAATTAGATTTAGATGAGCAACTTTTAAAACCTTATTTTCCATTGGAAAAAGTCAAACTAGGATTATTTGAAATCGTTGGCAAGCTCTATGGATTAAGTTTTAAAAAAAATCAGGATATTGAAGGTTATCACGAAGAGGTAGATGTATATGAAGTTTTTAATTCACAAGGGAATTTTCATGCGCTTTTATATACTGACTTTTTTCCCAGGGAAGGAAAACGCAATGGCGCTTGGATGACCTCCTACCGTTCTCAAAAAAAAGGACAAAGACCTCATATATCGATCGTTTGTAACTTTTCAAAACCCACAGCAAGCCTCCCTTCATTACTCACTTTCCAAGAGGTAACCACGCTATTTCACGAATTTGGTCATGCCTTACATGGGATTTTAGCTGACACAACTTATGGGGCTTTAAGCGGTACGAGTGTTTTTTGGGATTTTGTCGAACTGCCAAGCCAAATCATGGAAAACTGGTGCTACGAAGAAGAGGCTTTAAAACTATTCGCTAAGCATTATGAGACAGATGATGTCATCCCGATGAAGTACATAGAAAAAATCAAAAAAGTAGCTCATTTTCAACAAGGTTTACAAACTTTAAGACAGCTTGGTTTCGGATTTTTAGATCTTTCCTACCACAACAAAAAAGCAACTGAAATCAAAAATATTAAAGAACACGAAAAAAAGATTTTGGATCGTGTTCAATTTTTAGATGATTACCCTGAAAACTCTACTAGCACTGCATTTTCTCATATATTTCAGGGCGGTTATTCTGCTGGCTATTACAGTTATAAATGGGCAGAGGTGCTAGACGCAGATGCTTTTGAATTATTTTTAGAAAAAGGAATTTTTGATATAGAAACCTCAAAATCCTTCAAAGAAAACATCCTTTCTAAAGGTGGTACAGAACACCCCATGACCCTTTATAAAAGGTTTAGAGGTAAAGCTCCAGACCCAAAAGCATTACTTAAAAGAGCAGGTTTAGTTCACTAAAAACATCGCTACTTATACCTATCTAAGTAGCTGATTATAACTTTGTTATAATTTTTGTAATTTTACATAGTAAATGAAACAAATCTTTCAGAAAATATTGTCTGTTTTTATGGCGTTTGTGGTCTTGTTCACTACAATGTCATTCACTATCGACATGCACTATTGTGGGGATACATTGGTTGATGTATCTCTATTTACAAAGGCTGAGAGTTGTGGTATGGAGGAGGCTCAACCCAGTAAAAATTGTGAAATTCCTGTAATCAGTGAAAAAAAGTGTTGTTCTGACCAACAGATTATCAAGGAAGCTAGCAATGAATTAATTTCATCATTTGACCAACTAAATTTTGAACAACAGCTATTTCTTGCTGCATTAGTATACCACAGCTTAATTTTTTCTCAAGGTTTAGAGGAAAATCCAAATTTTTATAAAAACTATTCCCCGCCTCTCGTCTCAAAGCTAATCTATAAGCTAGACGAAACCTATTTGATTTGATTTTTAGATCGTGAATCTTCTCCCAACGGTATTTCCGTTTTGAGATTGTTTTGTAGTATTCTTTTATAGTATTACGACAAAACTTCCTTTTGTTTAACCGTCTAATTATCAAACTATATGCTCAATAAAAGCATAAAATTTTTAATCGAAAATAAACTTGTTGCGGTTCTGATACTCGTGTTATTGGTGGGTTGGGGAACGGTCAACGCACCATTTAACTGGGATACAGGTTTCTTGCCAAGTAATCCTGTGGCTGTAGATGCCATTCCAGATATTGGTGAAAATCAACAAATTGTTTTTACCAAATGGCAAGGACGCTCACCTCAGGATATTGAAGACCAGATTAGCCATCCGCTTACCACTGCATTGTTGGGAATACCAGGGGTGAAAACCATCAGAAGTTCCTCAATGTTTGGGTTTTCTAGTATCTATATCATTTTTGAAGAAGATATAGAATTCTATTGGTCGCGAAGTCGTATTCTTGAGAAACTCAACGCACTGCCAAATGGACTATTACCAGAAGGAGCAAATCCTAGTTTAGGACCTGATGCCACCGGATTAGGTCAAATATTTTGGTATACACTTGAGGGGCGTGATCAGCAGGGAGAAGTCACTGGTGGATGGGACTTACATGAACTCCGCAGCATTCAAGATTATTATGTGAAATATGCACTATCGTCGGCAAGTGGTGTATCTGAAGTTGCTTCTATTGGAGGGTACGTTCAGGAATATCATGTGGATATAAATCCTGAATTAATGCGACAGTACAATATTAGTTTGATGGACATTGTTAAGGCAATTAAAGATAATAACCAAGATATTGGTGCCCAGACCTTAGAAATGAACAAGGCCGAATATCTTGTTCGTGGATTGGGTTATGTAAAGTCCATTGCAGACATCGAAAATGCCGTTGTTACCTCTAAAGATTTCACCTCTATAAGGATAAAAGATGTTGGTAAAGTCCATTTGGGGCCTGCTGCAAGAAGAGGTATTCTTGATAAAGAAGGTGCAGAAGTTGTCGGTGGTGTGGTGGTGGCTAGATATGGTGCCAACCCAATGGAGGTGATCAACAATGTAAAAACGCAAATCAATAATTTAAGTGCTGGATTACCCTCAAAAGAATTGGCCGATGGTCGCATTTCTCAGCTGACAATAGTGCCATTTTATGACCGAACAGAACTTATTGAAGAAACTTTAGGAACACTCAACAGGGCGTTGACACTCGAAATTTTAATTACCATTCTTATAATCATCATAATGGTCTTGAACCTGAAAGCGTCTGTGTTAATTTCAGGTTTATTACCCGTAGCAGTGTTGATGGTTTTTATATCGATGAAACTTTTTAATGTTGAGGCGAATATTGTAGCACTATCGGGAATTGCGATTGCCATAGGCACTATGGTCGATATGGGTGTAATACTCTCCGAAAACATCATTAGGCATTTGGACTCGGAAAACAAGGATGATCAAGGAAATAAATTGTCTGTAAATACAATAGTATATAATGCAACTACCGAAGTATCGGGTGCAATGCTTACTGCTGTTCTGACCACAATAATTAGTTTTATTCCCGTCTTTTCAATGATTGGGGCTGAAGGGAAATTATTCCGTCCATTAGCCTTCACAAAAACAATGGCACTGACTGCATCTATTGCTGTGGCTTTATTTTTAATCCCACCATTTACAGCCTTTTTATTCCGAAAAAAAAGCCATAAAAATCAATTCAAATACATCCTTAATATTTCTTTGATAATTGCTGGAATAGTTGCAATCATTTATGGGTTCTGGCTTGGTCTTATTTTGATTGCCTTTGGTGCCTCCGGAGCTGCTCGATTAAAGAAAAAGTTTTCCGAAAAGGAAGCCAATTTGATAAATATCGTCATTTCATCGTTAGCTATTATTTTCTTATTAGCTGAATATTGGCGTCCGTTAGGTTTTGACCGTAGCATTATTATGAACCTCATTTTTGTAGGTATTATCTGTTTTGGATTGCTTGGTACATTTTGGTTATTCCGAAGCTATTATACAAGAATTTTAAGATGGGCGCTACACAATAAGCTTCTTTTTCTTTCTCTACCAACTACCATCATCATTTTCGGTGTTCTAATTATGCAGCATACCGGTAAAGAATTTATGCCCTCTCTTAATGAAGGTTCATTCCTGCTGATGCCGACATCGTTGCCTCACGCTGGAATTGAAGAAAACAAAAGAGTTTTACAACAGTTAGATAGAGCAGTAGCTTCGATTCCTGAAATAAAAACAGTAGTTGGTAAATCTGGACGGGTAGAATCTGCACTTGACCCTGCGCCACTCTCAATGTATGAAAATGTTATTCAGTATAAATCTGAATATATGCTGACTTCAGAAGGGAAATTAGAAAGGTATAAAGTCAATGATGCTGGTCTTTTTGTATTAAAAAATGGCAAGCTCAATAGCAACCCTAACAATGAAGTTGACAATACTACTAAACATGGGACACCCCAAATACAAGCTTCGGTTACTAGTGATGAGTTAATTATTGATGATGAAGGTGAGTACTATCGAAATTGGCGCCCTGAAATTCAAAGCCCAGATGATATATGGAATGAAATTTTAAAGGTTACAAAACTGCCTGGTATCACTTCGGCACCAAAGCTACAGCCAATAGAAACGAGATTAGTAATGCTTCAGACAGGAATGCGTGCGCCAATGGGCATCAAAGTTAAAGGTCGGAATCTAACTGAAATTGAGAGCTTCGGTCTTCAACTTGAAGCAATTCTTAAACAGACTGAAGGGGTAAAACAACAGGCTGTTTTTTCTGATCGTATTGTTGGAAAGCCCTATTTACTTATTGATATTAAAAGAGAACAACTTGCCCGCTATGGTATTTCAATAATGGCTGTACAAGAAATTTTACAAGTAGCCATCGGTGGAATGCCACTTACAGAAACTGTTGAAGGTCGTGAACGTTATGCTATTCGTGTTCGTTATCCCCGTGAACTAAGGGAAAATCCAACTGACTTAAAAAATATTTATGTGCCTGTTGATAATGGAAATCCGGTTCCCCTTGGAGCGCTTGTAGATATTCGTTATGAGCAAGGACCACAAGTCATAAAAAGTGAGGACACCTTTTTGGTTGGTTATGTTCTTTTTGATAAGCTGGATGGATTTGCTCAGGTAGCCGTGGTAGAAAATGCCCAAGCATTGATTAAAGAAAAAATTGATAGTGGTGAATTGAGTGTTCCAAATGGAATTAATTATCAATTTACAGGCACGTATGAGAATCAATTACGTGCAGAAAAAACTTTGTCCTTAGTCGTTCCATTAGCACTTGTAATTATTTTTTTAATTCTTTATTTCCAATTCCGCTCCGTGAGTACATCGCTAATGGTGTTTACTGGGATTGCCGTGGCTTTTGCAGGTGGGTTTATTATGATCTGGTGCTATGGACAAGATTGGTTTTTAAACTTCAATTTCTTTGGCGAAAACCTCCGTGAATTATTTCAGATACACACCATAAATCTAAGTATAGCTGTTTGGGTCGGATTCATTGCATTGTTTGGGATAGCCACCGATGACGGTGTTTTAATGGCGACTTACCTCACACAAACATTTGAGCGAAATTCACCAGAAAACAAAAGTGAAATTCGTAAATCCATAGTCGAAGCTGGTGAAAAACGCATCCGTCCTTGTTTAATGACAACAGCAACAACAATACTCGCCCTATTGCCTATTTTAACTTCAACGGGGCGAGGAAGCGATATCATGATACCGATGGCCATACCAAGTTTTGGAGGCATGCTAATTGCATTGATTACACTGTTTGTAGTTCCTGTGCTATTCAGTATGAAAAAAGAATTCGAATTAAAACAAGTGAATAAATGAAAAATACAATAATTACAATTTGCCTTTTACTTGTATCCGCATTAGCAAAAGCACAAGCTTTGCAATCCTATATTCAAGAAGCAATGGCAAACAATCCAGATATACAAGCTTATGAATTGCGATATGATATTGCCAGGGAAAAGGTAAATGAAATCAATACATTGCCCAATACTAAAATAAGTGCAGGCTATTTTGCAAGCGAGCCTGAAACCAGAACAGGGGCGCAACGTGCACGTTTTTCTATAGCGCAAATGTTACCTTGGTTCGGCACGATTACAGCAAGGGAAAACTATGCCAGTTCAATGGCCGAAACGGATTTTGTAGCAATCGCTATTGCAAAACGTAAATTGGCGCTTTCTGTAGCACAATCATATTATAATTTATACGCCTACACCGCGAAACAAAATGTATTTGAAAAAAATATTCGATTGCTACAAACCTACGAGCAGTTGGCATTGACATCAGTTGAAGTTGGAAAGACATCGGCAGTGGATGTATTGCGTTTGCAAATCCGTCAAAACGAAATGATACAACAAAAAGAAGTATTACAAGAAGCGTATTTAGCAGAGCAAACTCAGTTCAATAAGCTTTTGAATCGGAAAGAAAGCATTAATGTAGAAGTTGTTTCAAAAATGACAATTCCCGTTGAAGACCCTTATTTTAGCAATGAAGGATTGACGCTTAACCCTGAGCTCCTCAGATATGATAAGCTCTATGAATCTGTAAAACAATCTGAACTTTTGAACCAAAAGGAGCGTACGCCAAATTTAGGATTTGGACTAGACTATGTTCCTGTCGCGGCCCGACCAGCGATGAACTTTAACGATAACGGAAAAGATATTATAATGCCAATGGTTTCCCTTTCCATTCCAATTTTTAATAATAAGTACAGGGCTGTTTCCAAGCAAAACAAGTTGCGGCAGCAGGAAATTTCATCACAAAAAAACGAGCGATTAAACACCTTAGAAACAGCTTTCGCAAAAGCAAAATCACGACGCAACCAAGCGCGTATAAAATTCAATACTCAGGAAAGAAACCTCAAACAGGCAAAAAATGCTGAAGAAATACTGGTAAAGAATTATGAGACAGGCACAATAGATTTTAACGATGTGCTAGATATTCAGGAACTACAATTGAAATTTCAAATAAATCAAATCCAGTCGATACAAATTTACTTCGAGCAATCGGCTATTATCAATTATTTAATAAATCATGAATAAAAATACACTTTACATCTGTACTGCCACGCTAGTAGGGCTTCTTTTTGGGTGGCTAATATTTGGTGGTAATCCCACCAAAAATAACGAGACCGATCTAACCAAAATCCACGACCATGCTCAAGAAAGTACTGAAAAAATGTGGACCTGCTCCATGCATCCACAAATCATGCAGTCAGAGCCTGGTGATTGCCCATTATGCGGTATGGATTTAACTCCAGTAATATCAGGTGGAGAAGGTCTTACTGCAAACGAAATAAAGATGACAAAAAATGCGATGGCACTTGCGAACATTCAAACTAGTATTGTTGAGAATCTAGTGATAGATGATGCGCATATGATTTCACTTTCCGGTAAAATCAAAATCAATGAAGAAGAAAATGCCATTCAAGCGAGTTACTTTGACGGAAGAATTGAACGTCTAAATATCAACTTTAAAGGTCAAAAAGTCAAAAAAGGACAATTACTTGCCACCATCTATTCACCCAATTTAGTAGCAGCTCAGCAGGAATTGATCAGCGCGGCTACTCTTAAAACTACGCAATCAGAGTTATATGAGGCAGTGCGCAATAAACTTAAACTTTGGAAGCTATCACAAAAACAAATCAATACTATTGAAGCATCAGGAAAAGTAAGAGAAAACTTTCCTGTCTTCGCAACCGTTGATGGTACAGTTTCAGAAAAACTCGTCGCTGAAGGTGACTACATAAAACAAGGACAGCCAATTGTAAAAGTAAGTAATCTAAATTCTGTTTGGGCAGATTTTAATGCCTATGAAAATCAAATATCAGAATTTAAGAAAGGGCAAAAAATCAGGGTTATAACCAATGCCTATCCGAATAAAGTATTTGATGCTATGGTTTTGTTTATAGACCCTATTCTAAATACCCAAACGAGAACAGTAGTCGTCCGTGCAAATTTGAAAAATAAGGAGGGGCTATTTAAACCTGGAATGTTTGTGACTGGTAAAATCAAAAGTAATTCCAGTATCACCAATGCAAAACTTCGTATTCCAGCAAGTGCTGTCCTATGGACTGGTGAACGCTCCGTAGTTTATATTAAGACCCACCACGATGAACCCATATTTGAAATGCAGGAAATAACACTTGGCGATCGTCATGGTGAATTTTATATGGTTGTTTCTGGATTACAAGCCGGTGACGAAATAGTAACCAACGGAACATTTACCGTTGATGCTGCTGCACAATTACAGGGCAAAAAATCAATGATGAACCAATAAAGTGGAAATATCATGACGGGGGATGAGTAAAGTCTTAATTAATAGTTCACCTATTTTAGGATATATATTTATCTAGAAAGTTGATTTCTTTTTTGAATATAATCTAATCAGATGTCCAATTCAAATATCCTCCCTCTAAGTCATAGATTTTTTCAAAACCAAAGGAAACCATCACTTGCGCAGCATAGAGGCTTCTTCTCCCCGACCGGCAATAAACCAATAGTGTGTCTGATTTGGTGAGTTTTTTTATTTCAGTAACAAATGATTCCGCTCTAACATCGATGTTTTGCGCCCCATCAATATGACCTTCATCAAACTCCTCAGGGGTTCTCACATCAATGATGGTATACCCCTGTTCTACCAAAGCCTGGTATTCAGGTTTTTCGAGCACCACAACCTTTGGAGGTTGAACAATTAAGAAAAGTATCAATAGAAGTGCTCTCATTTTAAAGTGTTATATATCTTAAAAATAACCATAAAATTGGAATTCCCTCTACCGAAAAGCTACTAAAATATTTGGGTTGTTCCTTTTTCGATTTTAAAATAAAACCCATCAAAAGGATTGCCATCAATGCCGTTATTGCGAAATGGGAGGACAACCCAAAGAATAATTCCAAAAATAGAAAAATCAGCATCAAAATTAAGCCCAATATTTTGGTATTTTTTATCCCCCATCTTTGGGGCCAAGTGGACAAATTAGGATGGTCTACATCCAAATCTCTGATTTCGAAAGGCAAGGTGGCTACTAGGACAAAAAGATAACGTTGCAAACCGTAAACCAGAGAAAAACCTGATATGGCCTTTCCTTCTAAACTTATCGGTAAAAAAACCGTCATCAACACCCAACTTAATGCTACTAAATGAATTTTTAAACCTTTAAACCCCCTAAAGTTAATCTTAAAACCTGGCAAGGGTAAACAGTAAAGCAATACCAATACCAGAGTGAAAAAAAACAGCCACAGAGAAGAAAGCGGAAGATAAAAAACAACCCACAACAAGAGAAGGGCAGACGACACAATAAACCCGATTAAAAAATTGATTCTAAATGACTTAAAAATATTAGTTTTCCAATAAAAAAGATGA
>CAJWGK010000031.1 GCA_913030895.1 uncultured Flavobacteriaceae bacterium
AAATATTACTGCAATGGTAAAATACTTAACATATTTAACCGACTTGTCAAAGAATGAAAGTATTAAAATAAAGGGCAATACCATTGGAATAGCAGTGCAATACAAATTTTAATGGAATAAAAATACTAGTCGCACAGACAAGTGTTAGTAATCAAAAAAATTGAGCAACGTAAAAACAGTCAGGATAGGGAATTTTAATTTTAGAGATTTTATTAAAATTTACAATTTTGCCAAATAATCCAAAACATTTTTTTCGATCCGTTGGGCGATCGCTAAAGTCTCCGCTTTCACAAAACTTTCTCCCATAATATTTTCATAGAGTTCGATATAACGGTCTGAGACGCTTTTGATATAGTCATCGGACATCTTGGGCACCTCCTGCCCTTCCAAACCACGAAAACCGTTGGAAATCAACCACTGCCGGACAAACTCTTTCGACAACTGTTTTTGTTGTTCCCCTTTGGTCTGTCTTTTCTCGTAGCCAGCTGCATAAAAATAGCGAGAGGAATCCGGCGTGTGTATTTCATCAATCAAAACAATTGTTCCGTCAGCAGTTTTACCAAACTCATATTTGGTATCTACCAAGATCAAATCCCTTGACCTTGCAATTTCAGTTCCTCTTTGAAAAAGAGCACGGGTATATTTTTCCAATTGTAAGTAATCAGATTCACTTACAATGCCTTGCGCCATAATGTCTTCTCTAGAAATATCCTCGTCATGGCCTTCTTCTGCCTTAGTTGCAGGCGTAATAATAGGCTCAGGAAAAGCATCGTTTTCAAGCATTCCCTCGGGCATTGGCACCCCACAAAGGGCTCTTCTGCCTGCTTTGTATTCCCTCGCTGCATGACCAGACATATAACCTCGAATAACCATTTCAACCTTAAAAGGGGAACAGCGTTTGCCTACAGCCACATTGGGGTCAGGGGTTGCTTCCAGCCAATTGGGTACAATATCAGCGGTAGCAGTCATCATTTTTGTAGCTATCTGATTGAGGATTTGACCTTTATATGGAATGCCTTTGGGCATCACTACATCAAAGGCAGAAAGCCGATCGGTGGCAATCATCACCAGCAAGTCACCCTCCAATTCATAAACCTCTCTTACTTTTCCTGTGTATTTTGATAATTGTCCAGGAAATTGAAAGTTGGAGTTGGTAATCGTAGTCATTTATAGATTAGTTGTTGTGTTCGATGCGTTTGTAGGCATCTATTACCTTTTTGACCAGACTGTGTCTAATAACATCTTTTTCGTCCAATTTCACTATCCCGATGCCCTCAGTCTCTTTGAGTATTAGCAATGCCTCCTTCAATCCAGAAATTACCCGCCGGGGTAAGTCGATCTGACCAGGGTCACCCGTTACCATAAACTTGGCATTTTTGCCCATTCGAGTTAAAAACATCTTCATCTGTGCATGGGTGGTGTTTTGACCTTCGTCTAAAATCACAAAGGCATTATCCAATGTTCTCCCACGCATAAAAGCCAATGGAGCGATCTGTATCGTACCATTTTCGATATGACTGTTGAGTTTTTCTTGTGGGATCATATCTCGTAAAGCATCATAAAGGGGCTGCATGTAGGGATCTAACTTTTCTTTAAGGTCACCTGGAAGAAAACCGAGGTTCTCCCCTGCTTCGACGGCGGGACGGGTCAAAATAATCCGTTTAACCTGTTTTTCCTTTAGAGCTTTAACTGCCAAAGCAACTCCAGTATAGGTTTTTCCTGTTCCCGCTGGACCAATAGCAAAAATCATGTCATTTTTTTTTGCCAACGTCACCAGCCTTTGTTGGTTATAGGATTGTGCTTTGATTATTTTTCCCCCTACGCCATGAAGAATAATGTTGTCCTTGTCAGAGCCGGGATCGAAGTCCCCAGGTTCATTAGCGGTGATCACACGTTCAATTACCTCTTCATTTAAGTTATTAAACTTACCGAAGTGAGTGATCAACATATCAACACGTTTTTCAAACTCCTCCAATATGGGTTGTTCACCAAATGCCTTTATGGCACTTCCTCTGGCTACAATTTTTAGTTTTGGAAAATAATCCCTTAACTTTTCAATGTGAATGTTTTGTTGTCCGAAAAAATCCTGAGGATCGACCTCAGAAAGTTCAATATTTATTTCGTTCAAAGGATAGTCAATTAAAATAATTTAATTTTGTTCACGATTAGTATCATATTCAAATTTAAAAAATTATTAGCACTAAACTCCTATGCCAGTAGTAACTTTAATTACCGATTTTGGAAATAAAGATTACGCCGTGGCAGCTGTTAAGGGTGCGGTACTCAGCACAGTTGAAAATCCCCAAATCATTGATATCAGCCACCAGGTAGAGCCCTACAACGTCACTCAGGCCGCTTATATTCTTAAAAATGCCTACAAATCCTTCCCCAAAGGTTCGATTCATATCGTCGGTGTAGAGTCCGAAAAAACTCCAGAAAACGATCATTTGGCAATGTTTTTTGACGGTCACTATTTTTTGGGTGCTGATAATGGTATTTTCTCTATGATAATGGGAGATCTCAAAGCAGATAAAATAGTAACCATTAATATCCACGATCAGAGTGCTATTACGGTTCCCGTACTGGATGCTTTTATTAAAGTGGCTGCGCATCTTTCCAGAAATGGAACTTTGGAGGTCATTGGAAAAGCGACACCACAAATCAGAGAACTAGTCGAACTCCGCCCAGTGATCAACCCAACGGGGGATCAACTGGTAGGGAGTGTGATCTATGTGGACAACTATGGAAATGTAATTACCAATATCACAAGAAAGCTATTCAATGAGGTGGGGAAATCAAGATCATTTACGATTTTTGCCAGAAATGTAAAATTTCGTAAAGTTTACGAATCCTACTCTGGAGCGATTGATTTTACTATTCCAAAAGAAAAAAGGGATGAAGATGGAAAAAAAATTGCCTTATTTAACGATGCCGACCACCTCGAATTGGCAATTTACAAAAGTAACCCTCAGTCCGTGGGTAGCGCCTACACCTTATTTGGATTGGAATATCGGGACTCTGTAACCGTGAAATTTGACTGATATGTGGACCATTGCCAAAAGGGAATTATTTGTTTTTTTTAGTAGCGGGATTGGTTACCTCACCTTAGGACTATTCCTTACGCTCACGACACTGTTCCTTTGGTTTTTCGATACGGATTTTAATTTACTCAATGCTGGTTTTGCGGACTTAAACAGTTTTTTTGTCCTTGCTCCTTGGCTTTTGATGTTTTTGATACCTGCACTTTGTATGCGCAGTTTTTCTGAAGAAAGGCGATCGGGAACCCTAGAGTTACTATTGACCCAACCGATAAGTCTTTGGCAAATTGTTTTAGGCAAATACTTGGGAGGAATTCTATTGGTGATTATTGCTTTTTTACCCACGCTAGTCTATTTTTTGGTGATAAATGAACTTAAGCTGGGTAACGCTCCTTTAGATTCAGGAAGTGCATTCAGTGCTTATCTTGGGCTTGTTGGTATTAGTAGTGTCTTTGTCGCAATTGGAATACTGAGTTCATTGTTGACCAAAAACCAAGTCACTGCATTTATGCTTGCCCTTTTAACTTGCTTTGTTCAATTCTTTTTATGGAAAGGCATCGGAGACTTGATGATTGATGTTAACCTGTATTATTTTTTTAATCAGATTGGGATATTTGAACACTATTTGAGCTTACGTCAAGGGATAATTTCAATAAAAGACCTAATTTATTTCATCGTTATAAACTATATGTTGCTTTTTTTAAGCCAGCAAATGTTGTTAAAAATTAAAAATCAAGGACGTTGAGAAAAAGGTCGAACATACTAAAAAACATACTGCTCCCTCTAGCTTTGGTCTTGGCAGTTCAATGGTTTGATCTACGTTTTGACCTCACACAAGATCAGCGCTATACATTGGATCCCTCCACAATATCTGTTTTAGAAGCACTGGATAAGCCACTCAAGATCGATATTTTTTTAAGTGGAAAACTACCGACAGACTACCTTAGGTTCCAGCGGGAAATCCAAGCTTTAATCCAGAGTATGGAAAAATATACTGACCAGCTAATAGTCGAGTACATTGACCCTTTTGAGGGCGCCCCCGATACGGCAGAACTGGTAGCTGAAATGAACCAATATGGGCTTACACCTGAGTATGTCATCTCCGAACAAAACCAGGCCGTGGAGCAAACAGTCGTCTTTCCCTGGGCGATGGTCAATGATGGAAACAGAACAATTAGCGTTCCGCTGATTGAAAAAAACCTCGGTGATAACCAGCAAACCATAATCAATCGCTCCATTGGTCAAATCGAATTCAAATTTTTTGATGCTTTTTTTAAAATAAGTCAAGAACAAAAGAAAGTTCTGGCTGTACTAACTTCTCACGACACTTCCGAGGATGTTAAGATTGCCGATTTGATGAGAAGTTTACAATCCTACTATCAATTGGCATCCTTTGATTTAAAAGCCTTGGAAAACGATCCGATCAAAACATTAGAAAATCTCAAAAGATTCGAATTATTAATGGTTTCCAATCCAAGGGTTTCTTTTTCAGAACAAGAAAAATACCTTTTGGATCAGCACCTGATCAATGGGGGGAAACAACTTTGGATGGTTAACCCTGTTGCAATCAACCGCGATAGTCTATTCAATATAAAAGGCAGTGCTGTCGCGATAGGAAATGATCTCAATATGGGAAATGCGTTTTTTAAATATGGCTTTAGATTAGAGAAAAATATAATAAAAGATCTCTACTGTGCCCCTATTGTTTTGGCAACAGGAGCCCAAAGTCAAGCCCAATACTTACCCATACCCTGGCCCTATTATCCGCTAGTAGCGCCCAATGATAATGTTATCGGAAATGGCATCTCTAATTTATGGTTCAAGTTTGCTTCTACAATTGACACCGTTAGAAGCTCAGCCACAAAAACACCCTTGGTGAGCAGTTCAGATTTTTCTAAAAGCGTTCAAACTCCCATAACAATTGCACTTAATGAAGCTTCTGACAAACTAGTGCCTTCAACCTTCAATCAACCTCACCAAACAATGGGTATTTTAGTCAAAGGAAGCTTTTCCTCTGCTTTTGAAAACCGTATTAAACCTGTGAAAATAAATCAGCATAGGGACAAAGGAAAAAGTCAAATGATTATTTTTTCGGATGGTACGCTGGCAGAAAACCAAGTAGACAAAGGAAGTCCACTCGAGTTAGGCTATGATAAATGGACAAATAATTTCTACGGCAACAAACGATTTTTAAATAACTGTATTCACTATCTGATGGGCAATAACGCACTTTTGGAGGTCAGAAGTAAAGCAGTAAATATGGTAGTATTAGACCGGGAACTAATTGCTAAAAAAAGTAATAGCTGGCGAATCGCACTTTTATTATTACCGCTCTTGATTCTCGGTCTATTTGGAGCAATTGTCACGCGATGGAGAAAGGCAAAGTATGGTCAATAACTTTTGATAACTTCATTTCATTGTTTTTTGCATAAGGTATATTTTTATTGAAAATTAATTTTCAACGCAAATGCCCATGAAATTCATCGTTTCTAGTGAATCATTACTTAAAGAGCTTCAAATACTTGGTGGTGTAATCAATTCGTCCAACACCCTCCCCATTCTAGATAATTTCCTTTTTCATTTGAATGGTAACCAATTGATCCTGACCGCATCTGACTTGGAAACGACAATGTCTTCCACACTAACAGTGGAATCAGAGGATAATGGAATGATCGCACTTCCAGCTAGGTTATTACTTGATACGCTCAAAACCTTCCCGGAACAACCCTTGACTTTTATCAAGACAGAAACTAACACACTCGAGATAAGTGCTAATAATGGAAAATACGCAGTTGCTTGTTTAGATGGAGAGGATTTCCCAAGAGCAGCGCAAGTAAAGGATCCTACCCAAACTAAAATCAACGGTAGTGTTTTGTCAACTGCCATTAACGCCACCTTATTCGCCTCTGGAAATGACGACCTGAGACCTGTAATGAGTGGGGTTTTCTTTCAGTTTACAACCTCAGCGTTGACTTTTGTCGCCACTGATGCGCACAAATTGGTGAAATACACCCGTACAGATCTCAATGCGGATAGCAATGCAGAATTTATTATGCCCAAAAAACCTTTGCAGCTATTAAAAGGCATTTTACAAGGGGTAGATGACGACTTGGTCATCGAGTATAATGAAACCAATGCTGAATTTAGTTTTGGCAATCTGCGTTTAACCTGCCGCTTGGTCGAAGGGAAATATCCAAACTACGAGGCTGTTATACCAAAAGAAAATCCAAACGTAATGCAAATCGGACGTGGGGAGTTCCTAAACTCCGTCCGAAGGGTAAGCATCTTCTCAAATAAAACTACCCATCAGGTTAGACTAAAAATGGCAGGTGCTGATTTGCAAATTTCCGCTGAAGACTTTGATTACAGTAACAAAGCAGAAGAACGCCTGGGCTGTGAATATCAAGGGGATGATCTTCAGATTGGATTCAACTCAAGGTTTTTAATTGAAATGTTAAATAATCTAGGGTGTGATGAAATCAAATTATCCATGTCTTTACCTAACCGTGCGGGAATAATTACGCCTTTAGATCAGCTTGATGAAGGAGAAGATATTACCATGTTGGTAATGCCAGTGATGTTAAACGATTAATTGATTACTTGGCGGATGCCATTAGTGCCTCAGAAAAACGCTTGTAAGTGCCATTTTCTAGTTTTTCCCTAATACTGGCAAACGCTTCCAGGGTTTCATCAACATCATCCAAAGTATGCGAAGCAGTTGGTATTAAGCGCAATAGAATCATACCTTTAGGTATGACAGGATAAACAACTATCGAACAAAAAATACCGTAATTTTCTCTTAAATCTTTTACGAGTGCCATCGCCTCGGGAATGCTCCCTTTCAGGTAAACGGGAGTCACACAACTTTTAGTGGTACCGATGTCAAAGCCATTTTCTTTTAAGCCGTTTTGTAGGGCATTCACATTTTGCCAGAGCTTCGCTTTAAACTCAGGTTGCGTTCTGAGCATATCCAAACGTTTTAGCGCTCCCTTGACCAATTGCATTTGAAGGGATTTGGCAAACATTTGAGAACGCATATTATACCTTAAATAGTCAATAATTTCTTTATCTGCGGCAATAAATGCACCAGTGGAAGCCATGGACTTAGCAAAAGTGGCAAAATATACATCTATGTCATCCTGAATACCTTGTTCTACGCCAGCTCCAGCTCCATTTTCACCTAGTGTTCCGAAACCGTGAGCATCGTCTACCAAAAAACGGAAGTTGTATTTTTCTTTGAGAGCAACAATTTCTTTGAGTTTTCCTTGCTCTCCTCTCATTCCAAAGACACCTTCGGATATGACCAAGATACCACCGCCAGTTAGCTCAGCAACTTTTTGAGCTCTCTGTAAGTTCTTTTCTAAACTTTCAACATCGTTGTGCTTGTAAGTAAAGCGTTTCCCTAAATGAAGTCTTACCCCATCGACAATACATGCATGTGCATCGACGTCATAGACAATTACATCGTCTTTACCAACCAAAGTATCTACAGTCGACAAAATTCCTTGATAACCAAAATTGAGTAAATAGGCAGCTTCCTTGTTGACAAATTTGGCAAGTTCTTGCTCTAATTGTTCGTGGAGATCAGTATGTCCTGACATCATTCTGGCACCCATGGGGTAAGCCGATCCGTATTCCGTTGCTGCTTCCGCGTCAATTTTTCTAACGTCTGGGTGATTGGCTAATCCTAAGTAGTCATTAACACTCCAAGTGATGACCTCTTTACCCTTGAAAAACATTCTATTGCTGATAGGGCCCTCCAATTTGGGAAAGACAAAATAACCCTCTGCATGTTCAGCCCACTTACCAACTGGTCCCTTGTTTTCGTAAAATCTGTCAAATAAATCCCTCATCATTAATCCTTTTTCAATGTTTATATATATTCGATTTTGTTTGGCGCTTCTTCATTTGCGGTATCAAAAAACCCTTGTTCATTCATCCAAGTATCACTGTAAATTTTACTCATATAACGAGAACCGTGATCAGGAAAAATAATAACAACCACACTATCTTTATCAAAATAGGAAGCTTCATTGAGTTGTTTAACAGCCTGCATTGCAGCTCCAGAGGTGTATCCTACAAATAAGCCCTCACTTCTGGTAACTTCTCTTGCGGTATGTGCACTGTCCTCGTCGGTAACCTTGATAAAAGTATCAATTACGTCAAAGTCAGTCGCCGTTGGGATCAGGTTTTTTCCTAATCCTTCAATGCGATAGGGGTAGATTTCATTTGTGTCTAACTCTCTGGTTTCGTGGTACTTTTTGAGTACCGAACCATAAGCGTCAACACCAATAATTTCGATCTCTGGATTTTGTTCTTTTAGATATTTAGCACATCCTGAAATGGTTCCCCCAGTACCAGAACTGGCGACAAGATGCGTAATCTTTCCATCGGTTTGTTTCCAAATTTCAGGGCCGGTAGTTTTATAATGAGCCTCAATGTTTAAATCATTGAAATATTGGTTGATGTAGACAGAGTCTTTTATTTCACTATGTAGTTTCTTGGCTACTTGATAGTAGGATCTTGGATCCTCCGCTGAGACATTTGCTGGACAAACATAGACCTTTGCTCCCATCGCGTGGAGCATATTAATCTTGTCTTTAGATGATTTAGAGCTTACTGCCAGAATACATTCATATCCTTTTATTAAAGAAACCATGGCTAAACTAAAGCCCGTATTACCAGATGTGGTTTCAATAATGGTATCACCTGGAGAGATAATACCTTTCTTCTCTGCTTCTTCTATAATGTGTAATGCGATTCTATCTTTATTGGAGTGACCGGGGTTGAAGGCTTCTAATTTTGTAAAAAAGTTACCATCAAAACCTGCTACAATTTTTTCTAAACGGATAAGGGGGGTATTTCCAATGAGAGATAGGATATTGTTTTGCACCTTCATTCCGTCTTTGGTTTTATTTTTCATCATTTCCGTTGCAAAAATAACACTTTTTTTTAAAGACTATTTTTCTTCTAGATCAATTATGAATGCAAATTTTTTAGCCAGCTCTTTCAATCCGTCAAACCGACCAGAAGCACCGCTGTGACCTGCCATCATATTGGTGTCTAAAAAAAGAAGATTTTTATCTGTTTTCATCGATCTTATTTTAGCGACCCACTTGGTAGGTTCAAAATACTGCACCTGAGAATCGTGAAATCCAGAGGTGACTAAAAGATTGGGATAATTCATTGGTTTAATCTGATCGTATGGGGAGTAAGATAACATATAATCATAGTATACCTTTTCTTTTGGATTTCCCCATTCATCAAACTCGGAGGTTGTTAGTGGGATTGTCTCGTCCAACATCGTGGTAACGACATCTACAAATGGAACCGCAGCAATAACCCCATTGTACAATTCAGGAGCCATGTTAATCACTGCTCCCATCAACAAGCCACCAGCAGAGCCACCATAGGCATATAAATGATTAGCAGAGGTATATTTTTTTTCAATCAAAAAATTTGAACAATCTACAAAATCCTGAAAGGTATTCTTCTTTTTCAGAAGTTTACCCTCTTCATACCACTGACGACCAAGGTACTCTCCGCCCCTAATATGGGTTATGGCAAAGGCAAACCCCCGATCTAAAAGACTCAGGCGCGTAGAGGAAAATGAAGGATCAATCGTACTGCCATATGACCCATAGGCATATTGAAGGATTGGGGTATCAGCACTTAGCTCGGTGTCTTTGTGATAAACTATTGAAATCGGAATCTTTTTTCCATCCCTTGCCTCTGCCCAGAGTCGTTTTGAAATGTAATTGTCTTTATCAAATTTTCCCCCTAATACTTGTTGTGTTTTGAGAACAGTAGTTTCTTTATTTATGGTATTAAATTCAATGACTGATGCTGGAGTAGTCATTGAATTGTAGACATAACGAAAAGTATCAGACTTAAATTCAGGGTTATAACTGATATAAAGTGTGTAAGTTTCATCATTCATGGGTAAGTAGTAATCTGAACTTCCGTCCCAATGAATGACTCTTACCTTAGACAAACCATTTTCACGCTCGTTAACCAACCAATAGTTTTCAAACAAATCAAAATCCTCAATTAGCGTATCTTCTCGATGGGGAAGCAGGTCTTGCCAGTGCTCTATTGAAGTTTTATCAACATTGGTTTGCATGACTTTGAAGTTCTTAGCACCATCGTAATTGGTGTGGATGTAAAAATGGTCACCAAAATGATCCAGACTGTATTCCATTCCAGTAATTCTATTTTGAAAAATCTTAAATTCATCATTTGGGCTATTTGATTTTACAAACCGATGTTCGCTGGTCAAAGTGCTGAAAGACGATATGAAAAGATATTCTTGGGATTTAGATTTACTCACATAGACGGAGAAAGTCTCATCCTCTTCCTCAAAGACGAGTTGATCTTTCTGTTTCGGCAGGCTAACATCGTGTTTATATACTGCCTCCGAACGAAGGGTTTGGGGGTCTTTTTTATTGTAAAAAAGGGATTTATTATCGGCCGCCCATACACTTCCACCGGTGGTGTTGTCAATTTTGGTTTTTAAAATCTCTTCGGATAACAGGTCTTTAACCTGAATGGTGTATTGTCTTCTGGAAACAGTATCTACCCCAAAAGCGACTTTGGTGTTATCAGGGCTTACAGAAATCCCAACCAGTCTGAAATAATCATGGCCCTTAGCCATTTTATTACAATCAAAAAGAATTTCTTCTTCAGCAGTTAATGCTCCTTTTTTTCTGGTATAAATCGGGTAGTCTTTGTTTAATTCATAGCGGGTGATATACCAATAACCATTTAGGAAATAAGGAACGGAATTGTCATCTTCTTTTATACGGCCTCTCATTTCGTTGTACAACTGGTCCTGGAATGAAAGCGTATGTGCGGTCATTTTTTGATAGTAATCATTTTCGCGTTCCAAATAATCGACCACTTCTGGGTTATCTCGTTGATTCATCCAGTAGTAATTATCCACTCGTATGTGATCGTGAATTTTATGTTGGTATGATATTTTATCAGCAATTGGGGGTGATAAATTTTCCTTTGACATTTTTTGAGGGTTTGAATTACATGCTAAAAACATTGTAACGATAGGGAAAAGAACTTTTAAATAAAGCTTAAAGTTAATCATGGTAACAATTTTATTCAAGGCATAGATTAAAACTAATTTACAATGAAATAATTTAATTTTACTTTAGTCTTTTATTTATTTTTACAAAAAAAAACATGGTCACTTCCGAAAAGGAAAAGGAACTTATTGATCGCCTCGGTGCGTTAAGGAGGTATCTTTGACATTGATGCCAAAAAAATAGAAATCACCAACCTAGAAGAAAAAACTTTAGCTCCAAATTTTTGGGATGATGCTCAAAAAGCCGAGTTGTTGATGCGGGAAATCAGAACCCTAAAAAAATGGGTAGAGGATTACGAAGCTTTAAAGGAAAAACAGGGCGATTTAGAGGTCTTGGTTGAATTTCAAAAGGCTGGGGAAGTCACAGAAGAAGAATTAGATAAAAGCTTTTCTGAAGCCTTTGCGCTACTGGAAAATGTCGAATTCCGCAATATGCTCTCGGATGAGGGTGATGTCCTCAGTGCTATATTACAAATTACCGCTGGAGCAGGCGGAACAGAGAGTTGCGATTGGGCAGAAATGCTGATGCGAATGTATCTCATGTGGGCTGAGAAAAATAAGTTTTCGGTCAAAGAGCTGAACCATCAAGCTGGTGATGTCGCTGGCATCAAAACGGTTACACTAGAGATCAACGGAGAGTTCGGTTTTGGTTGGTTAAAAGGTGAAAACGGTGTACACAGGCTGGTGCGTATCTCCCCTTTTGACAGCAACGCTAAAAGACATACCTCTTTTGCTTCGGTTTATGTTTATCCACTAGTGGACGATTCTATTGAAATCGTAGTTAACCCAGGTGACATCACTTGGGAAACAATGCGAGCAAGTGGTGCAGGTGGGCAAAATGTTAATAAAGTTGAAACTGCTGTTCGATTAAGACACCACCCTACTGGGATTATGATTGAAAATTCCGAAACACGATCTCAATTAGAAAATAAAAACAAAGCCATGCAACTTCTAAAATCACAATTGTACGAGATCGAGCTTCAAAAAAAGCTGTCGGCAAGAGACGAAATTGAAGCTTCTAAAAAGAAAATCGAATGGGGCTCTCAAATCAGAAACTATGTGATGCATCCATACAAACTAGTAAAAGATGTTAGAACACAATCAGAAACCAATGACGTGGATGGTGTTATGAATGGGGGAATTGATCAATTTCTTAAGAGTTATTTGATGTTGGCTGGACAAAAAGAAAATTAATCTACATATGAATACAATAAAAAATGTCATTTTCGATTTAGGAGGTGTCCTAATCGACTGGAATCCAGCATACGTCTATCTTGATGTATTTGAAGGAGATCACAAGAAAATGCAATGGTTTTTTGATGAGATCTGTACCATGGATTGGAATGAAAACCAGGACGCAGGTTACCCCCTTGATCAAGCCACTGAAGAACGAGTAAAAATGTTTCCACAATATGAACAATGGATCAGGATGTATTATGGTCGATGGGAGGAAATGTTAGGTGAAGCCATTGAGGAAACTGTCAATATTTTAGAGCGTTTTTTTCAACACCCAGATTATAAAGTAATTGCTTTAACCAATTGGAGTGCAGAGACTTTTCCTATTGCACTTGAACGTTTTGACTTCTTGCATAAATTTGAAGGAATTGTTGTCTCTGGAACAGAAAAAACGAGAAAGCCATTTCCCGAAATTTATGAACTCGCACTAGATAGATACGGTTTGAATGCTGAGGAAACTTTATTTATTGATGACAACCTAAGAAATGTAAATGCAGCGGAAGCAATGGGGATTAATTCGGTTCAATTTAAAAACCCAAAGCAATTGGCTGCCTATATATCCGAAATCGGTTTAAAAATTTAAGTTCAAAATTTAAAAGGGAATTTCATCATCGCTCTCATCTGAGGTCGGGAGATCAAATGCATCATTCGGGTTAGCTGTTTTGTCAACCTTGGTATTCTCACCTTGGTTCATTTTAGAGTGGAATTCAAAGGGAGAATCATCGGATTGTAAATCTTCGAATTTTCCCAATTGTCCAATAAATTTCATACGAATATTATCCAATCCTCCATTTCTGTGTTTGGCAACAATAAACTCAGCCTGCCCAGTTGATGGGGAATGCTCCTCATCATCCCATTCTTCAATACCATAGTATTCAGGGCGATAAATAAAAGAAACAATATCTGCGTCCTGTTCAATAGCACCAGATTCACGAAGATCGGATAACTGAGGTCTTTTGGTTCCTCCTCTAGTCTCAACTGCCCTCGATAACTGTGATAATGCAATAACTGGAATATCTAATTCTTTGGCCAATGATTTTAAGTTTCTTGAAATGGTAGAGATTTCTTGCTCTCGATTACCCGCTTTATTACTATTTCCAGCAGTCATCAATTGTAAATAATCTACAACGATTAATTGAATTTTGTGTTGAGAAGCTAACCTTCTTGCCTTGGCTCTTAAATCAAAAATGGACAAAGCAGGGGTGTCATCAATAAAAAGTGGCGCTTTTTCGAGATCACCAACTTTGACATTGAGTTGTTTCCATTCGTGATCAGCCAATTTTCCAGTTCTTAATTTTTCTGAGGAAAGTCCAGTTTCAGCAGAAATTAAACGAGTAATCAACTGCACAGAGGACATCTCAAGGGAAAAGAAGGCTACAGGTACTTGTTTAGTGACGGCAATGTTCCTCGCCATTGAAAGGGTTAAAGCAGTTTTACCCATACCAGGTCGGGCTGCAATTATAATCAGATCACTGGGTTGCCAACCAGAGGTCAAAGCATCCAGTTTTTCAAAACCAGTAGAAACTCCGCTCAAGCCCTCTTTATTAGCAATTTCCTCTATTTTTTTCTTGGCTAGCATGACCAAGTTCTGTGCCGTATCAGATGATTTCTTGATGTTTCCCTGTGCTACATCATAGAGTTTTGATTCCGCCTCGTCTAGCAAATCAAAAACATCAATCGATTCTTTGTAAGAAGATTCTATAATTTCATTGGAGATACGTATAAGACTTCGCTGAATGAACTTCTGAAGTATGATCCGAGCATGAAATTCAATGTGGGCAGAGGAAGCGACTTTCTGAGTCAATTGAACCAGGTAATAATCCCCCCCTACACTTTCTAATTTTCCGTTTTTTCTTAAATCAGCGGAAACGGTTAGTAAATCGATTGGTTGAGAATCCTGAAACAGGTTGAGGATGGATTCAAAAATATTTTGATGAGCTGTCTTATAAAATGCATCAGGCTGCAAAAGGTCAATAACCTCGTCCACCCCTTTTTTATCGATTAGCATCGCTCCTAAAACTGCTTCTTCAAGGTCAAGCGCTTGTGGGGGTAACTTGCCCTGTTGAAGGCTAATAACCGTTCCTGATTGTTGTTTACTTGATTGAATTGGTTTACTTTTCTCCATCCGGCTAATTTAAAAGCTTTATTGGGTTACTGATCAAAATTCCTATTACACTTATCTTACAAAGGTCAACAAATGAAATGTTGATAAATAAAAAAACTTGTTAATAAGACAAAGAAACGAACGAAAACTACTCCTGGAAGGTTCCCATTTTCAAAAACTTCTCTCTACGAAGTTGTATTAATTTTTCGGGGTCAAGTTTATCCAGTTTTCTGAAGGCAGCAATCCATTCTTTCTTTACCGAATTAAAAGTTGCTTCACGGTCAAAATGTGCACCTCCAAGTGGCTCATCAATTATTTTATCAATTAGTTTTGACTCCATCATATCCGCGGCTGTTAACTTAAGGGCATCAGCAGCTGTCTCTTTATGCTCCCAACTTCTCCATAAGATTGAAGAGCAGGATTCGGGAGATATAACGGAATACCATGTGTTTTCTAACATATAGACAAGATCTCCAACACCTATGCCTAATGCGCCACCTGAGGCACCCTCACCAATTATGGTAACAATGATAGGCGTTTTGATATTCATCATCTGATAAATATTATTGGCAATGGCTTGCCCTTGACCCCTTTCCTCGGCTTCAATGCCTGGATATGCACCAGGGGTATCGATTAGGGATATGATTGGGAGACCAAATTTCTCAGCCGTCTTCATTAATCTCAATGCTTTACGGTAGCCCTCGGGCTTAGCCATACCAAAGTTTCTGTACTGTCTGGTTTTGGTATTGTAGCCTTTTTGTGTACCAATAAACATAAAGGTTTGATTATCGATTTTTCCAAGTCCTCCAATCATGGCTTTGTCATCCGCAAAGTTTCGGTCGCCATGGAGCTCTAAAAAAGTATCTCCACATATTGCTTTTATATAATCTAGCGTATAGGGTCTAGAGGGGTGCCTAGACATTTGAACCCTTTGCCATGCATTTAGATTACCGTATATTTTCTTTTTGGTTTCAACGAGTTTATCATTCAAAAGGTTACAAGTTTCAGTAACATCAACACTACTCTCATCACCTATAGATTTACATTTTTCAATCTGATCGTTAAGGTCTTTTATGGGAAGTTCAAAGTCTAAATACTCCATGAATCTGTGTTATCTTGAATACAAATTTATAAATATTACTGTACAAGAATAAAAATTATGTAATTATTACATTGATTTATCTTCTGGCTTGTTTGAGTAGAAAAAATGCTAGAATCCCGAAGAGAAAAATTGGCAGCCATGCCCCTAAAAAGGGAGGGAAATTTGATTTATTAACCATCACTCCAAATATTTTGTCAAAAAAGATAAATATAAAGCCCAGCGCAATTCCGAAGGCAAGGTTAACGCCCATTCCTCCCCTTCTTTTGAATGAGGAAACGGAGACAGCAATCAATGTTAGTACAAAAGCTGACATAGGTAGGCTCCATCGCTTATGCCTGACCAATAGGTGACTATTAATTAATACAGAACCCCCTTCTTTTTCTTTTTTGATAAAACGATTAAGTGGTTCAAAAGTAAGGGTTTCAGCTTTGTAAGAAACTGGAGCCAAATCATCAATTTTAAAATCAAAAATCGTATCCTTTCGGTTTGCTTTTTTAACAACTTCCTGATCTCCATTGATTATGCGTCTCACATAGTTTGCCATCCTAAACATACTATCTTTTTCAATCCAGCGGATGCTGTTAGCTTGAATCTTGTATTTCAAAATATTTTGATCAAAATGCTCTAGGGTGAAATTATTAGCACTTTTTCTGATAGGGTCATAACTGCTTACAAAAATATACTCCTGGGGACTGATTTGCTTGAAAAGATTTCTGGTTTGGCGCTCACTCTTTTTGTCGATGTATTTGTACTTGAATTCATTAAACCTCAGGTTGGATTTAGGAACGATAAACATTCCTGCAAAAAAAGCAAATAACGCAATGATGGAAGCAGAAATCAAATAAGGTCTCATAAAGCGACTAAAAGAAATCCCTGAGCTCAGTAAAGCGATTACCTCAGTATTATTAGCCAATTTTGAAGTGAACCAAATAACTGCTAAAAATAAAAAAATAGGAAATAAGAGATTACCGAAATACCATGTAAAATCATAGTAATAATCAATGATTGCACTGCTGGGAACCTCGTTCTCTTTGAATTTATCAATTTTTTCAGCGATGTCCACCATTATCCCAATGGGGATAAATAAGAGCAACATAACCGAAAAAGTGGAAAGGTATTTTAAGATAATATAGCGATCAATGATCTTCATCCTATAATCGGTTATCCATTTGTTGGCACATTTTATTTTTCCAAGTCGAAAAGTCGCCCGCTAAGATATGCTTTCTTGCCGCTCTGACCAACCAAAGATAAAAACTGAGATTGTGAATTGTGGCAATTTGTTTCCCTAGCATTTCATTGACAGTAAACAAATGTCGCAGATAAGCTTTAGAATAATCTTGGTCGACAAAACAATACCCTTGCTCATCAATGGGAGAAAAATCGTTTTCCCATTTTTTATTTTTAATGTTTATTGTTCCATGCGAAGTAAACAACATGCCATTTCTGGCATTTCTGGTCGGCATCACACAATCGAACATATCGATTCCCAATGTAATATTTTCTAAAATGTTTATCGGCGTACCTACCCCCATAAGATATCGGGGCCTGTCAGTCGGTAAGCGCTCGCATACGGTGGCTGTCATGGCATACATTTCCGCTGCTGGCTCGCCAACAGACAATCCGCCAATGGCGTTCCCAACAGCATCTTTTGAGGCGATATAATCCGCAGAGGATTTTCTTAAATCTTTATAGACACTACCCTGAACTATTGGGAAAAGAAATTGTTGATAATCATATTTAAAAGGAGTCTTTTGGTGATGATCCAAACAGCGATCAAGCCAGCGATGGGTTAGGTGCATTGAGTTTTTAGCGTAGTCATAGTCACAAGGATATGGCGTGCATTCATCAAAAGCCATTATGATGTCTGCCCCTATTTTACGTTGAATATCAATTGCATTTTCAGGGGAGAAAAAGTGTTTAGAGCCATCGATATGAGATTTGAAGGTCACTCCTTCTTCATTAATTTTACGGTTGTCGGAAAGAGAGTATACTTGATAACCGCCTGAGTCAGTCAATATAGGTGCAGACCAGTTCATAAAACGGTGTAAGCCGCCAGCCTGTTCTAAAATTTCAGCTCCTGGTCTTAGGTAAAGATGATAGGTATTTCCTAAAATTATATCGGGCTTGATATCTTTTTTCAGCTCCCTTTGATGTACTCCTTTAACAGTCGCTGCCGTTCCAACGGGCATAAATATAGGCGTTTCAATAGTCCCGTGATCTGTAGCAAAGCTTCCTGCACGAGCTGATGAGGAGGGATCGGTCTGAATAAGGTTAAATTTCATCTTTTGTGATACTAAACAAATATAATACAGTCACCATTGTTATGTATTAATGTTTGAGATAAAACAACTAAAATTGAGTAATTTGAACAAAATGATTGGTGGCTCTTTGCCACTAATATTTGAAAGCTTACTTTTGCCCTGAAAATAAAATTTAATGCCAGATTACAATTATTTAAACGATTTAGTTTCTCAGGTAAGAAGAGACATCCTTCGAATGGTTCACAAAGTGAACTCTGGGCACCCTGGTGGGTCTTTGGGTTGCACTGAGTTTATCGTTGCACTCTATAACGAGGTTATGGAGTTGGACACAAATTTTGACATGAACGGAAAAGGTGAAGATCTTTTTTTCCTTTCTAATGGTCACATCTCCCCTGTTTTTTACAGTGTACTTGCCAGAAGAGGATTTTTCCCTGTTGAGGAATTGAGTACATTCAGACTTGTTGATTCCAGACTTCAAGGTCACCCTACAACACACGAGGGGCTCCCTGGTGTTAGGATAGCATCTGGATCGCTAGGTCAAGGGCTTTCAGTTGCTATTGGTGCTGCAATGTCTAAAAAATTAAATAATGATAATAAAACAGTCTTTGCGTTGTTGGGAGACGGCGAATTACAGGAGGGGCAAAACTGGGAGGCGATTATGTTTGCAGCAGGAAAAAAAATAGATAACTTGATTGCTACAATTGACCTAAACGGAAAACAAATTGATGGAAAAACGGATGATGTTATGCCGATGGGTAATATTGCCGAAAAATTCAAAGCATTCGGCTGGGAGGTGATTGAATTAGATCAAGGAAATAATCTCAAGGCAGTGATTGAAACCCTAGCATTGGCTAAATCAAAAACAGCTAACAATAAGCCTGTGGTAATAATAATGAAAACAGAAATGGGAAATGGTGTTGACTACATGATGCACACCCATGCATGGCACGGTAAAGCACCAAACGATGAGCTACTTGAAGTAGCACTAGATCAAAACCCCGAAACCCTTGGTGACTATTAATTTGAATCAAATTATTTTATGAAAAAATACATTGACCAAGGAGTTGTTGATACCCGTTCGGGTTTTGGTGTAGGTTTGGCAGAGCTCGGAAGAACTAACCCAAATGTTATCGCACTTTGCGCTGACCTAGTTGGCTCCCTTAAGATGCAGGAATTTATTGATGAAAATCCTGATAGATTTATACAAGTTGGTATTGCAGAAGCCAATATGATGGGAATTGCAGCAGGATTGACCATCGGAGGAAAAATTCCATTTACGGGTACTTTTGCTAATTTTTCTACAGGAAGGGTTTATGATCAGATTAGACAATCAATTGCATACTCGGGAAAAAATGTAAAAATATGTGCTTCTCATGCGGGGGTGACTTTAGGAGAAGATGGTGCGACCCACCAAATTTTGGAGGACATTGGCATGATGAAAATGCTACCCGGAATGACCGTTATAAACCCTTGTGACTTTAACCAGACTAAGGCTGCAACAATTGCAATTGCCAATCATCAAGGTCCAGTGTACCTTCGTTTTGGAAGGCCAAAAGTCGCGAATTTTACAACTGAAGAATTAGGTTTTGAGATTGGAAAGGGAATTTTATTAAACCCAGGTACTGATGTAACCATTGCAGCTACGGGACACTTAGTCTGGGAAGCGATTTTAGCAGCTGAGGAGCTCGAATCAGAGGGAATCTATGCAGAAGTGATCAATATTCACACGATTAAGCCTTTGGATAAAGAATTGATTATAAAATCCGTTCAAAAAACTGGAGCAATAGTCTCTGCTGAAGAGCATAATTATTTAGGTGGACTGGGTGAAAGTATCGCGGGTGCACTCGCTAAAAGTCAACCTACCCCTCAGGAGTTTGTAGCCACCTTAGATACTTTTGGGGAATCTGGTACTCCAGCTCAGTTAATGGAAAAATATGGCTTAAATAAAGATGCCATTATCGCTGCTTCAAAAAAAGTTATCGCAAGGAAATAATCTCTAACTTTAGTAGTTTAACTTTTAAACTTTAAGCTATGAAGCTTTTTAAGTTATTTCTTTTTTGCATTATGGCATCTCAAATGGCTTTCTCTCAGCTTGAGTATGGAATCAAAGGTGGATTAAATTTTGACTCCGCTGGAAAAATAACCAAACTCAATGACGATGTTATCAGTAAAGGCGATTTGAAAAGTGAGTCAGGTTTTAATCTGGGCGGTTATGCTCAGTTCGATGTGCTTATTTTTTATTTAAGATCTGAACTTCAATATACCAAAGTCAAGGGTTCATTTGAAGATCTAAACATCACCACTTCTCGGCTAGAGCTTCCTGTTTCGTTAGGATATAGAGTTCTTGGACCATTAAGTTTTTTTGGTGGACCAACAGTTTTTTACAACTTATCTAATAAAACAAATATTGATTCTTTTAATTCACTCAAAAACAAGTTAAACTTTGGTTATCATCTCGGTGTCCGCTTTAATCTTGGAAGTGTTGGAGCAGATATCCGCTATGAGAAAGGAGTTTCTTCATTGGTTGGAAATGCTGTAAAGGTAGAAAGTACGGATTTACGTCCGAATCAAATTGTTTTGGGACTGTCCTTAAAAATTAATTAGGGATAATTGGGGTCCAAGTAATCTGGGGTTCCATCATTATCAGTATCGTCCGGTATGCCATTATTGTCTTTATCTAGCTCAACGGAGGTGTTGGTTCCATCACCGTCATCATCAGAATCAACCATATTTGATGAACCGTCCTCATCTGTATCGTCATTGAATGGATTGCCATCGCCATCGACATCTTCATCGATAGATAACACGCCGTCTCTGTCGTGATCGGCTGGGTTTACGCTATGCAGGTTTACAGAAAAGATCAATGAAGAATAAGGAGGTATACCTGTCCTTCTCTCGGAAAAGTAACCCAATGGAGAAGGGATGAAAATCAACCCTTTTCCATAATTATCAAAATCATTAGTACCGTCTTCATTAATTGTGAAATCACCAGCGCTGAATTCTGGAAGCGACTCGCGAAAACCTCTGACAATATTGACAAGATCAAACCAAATTGGGTGATCTCTTTGATCAAAAACATTGCCATTGAGCAATAATCCTTTATAGGTAACAAAAGTTGAGTCTACAATGGAAGGCTTACTCCCAATGCCTTTTTTTACTTCTAAATAATACAATTTGTGTTGAATGGACTTATCGTCATTATCCACCGTCTCGACCACTTTGGTTGATACCTGATCCCAGAGAGATATCTTATCGCTATTATCCTCAGTGATGCTATCGAGGGAAACTTCTATACTATGATCATTTGGATCATTTGCAAAATCCTCATAATTGTAAAAGTGGGTTTGGAGAAATTCTACCAACGCTTCATCTTCTTCCAATGTTTGCTCTTGTGTATCTCTTGGAGGCTCAGGACCCTGATTCTGATCACAAGCGGTAAAAACGATAATTAAAAGCAGGAGTTTGAGGAAAATATTTTTAAGCATCATGAATAAAATTGGAACGCAAGATACAATTTTCCTTTATTTTTGTGATCGAAGAACATCAAGTTTTAGACAATGAGAGTGGATATTTATTTATGGTATCTTCGCTATTATAAATCGAGAAGTCAAGCCATTAAGGCATGTAAGCAAGGACATGTTCGAATTGATGAACAAATTGTAAAACCGTCTCGTGAGGTTTTTATTGGTGATAAGATAAGGGTACGGAAAAATCAAATTTGGCGGGAGTTAATGGCTTTGGACTTTCCCAAAAGTCGTGTTGGGGCAAAAATCGTCAACCTTTATAGGGAAGACATGACAGCTGCAGAAGCTTTAGAAAACACTAATTTACAATCGCTTTCCAAAGCTCCACAGAGAGATAGAGGTACGGGTAGACCTACAAAAAAAGACAGAAGGGAGATTGATAACTACCAAGAAGATGAAAAGTAAACGCGGAGATTTAAATTAAATCATAAGTGATAAATGGCTCAGATGACAGCGAAAGAAAATAAAATAATGGATATTAATGATATCCAAAAAACAGTTAAAAGAATTGCTTATCAGATTCATGAAACCAATTTTGAAGAGAAGCAATTGGTTTTAGCTGGGATAAAAGAAAATGGATTGATCCTTGCAGAGCGCATTCAAAAAGAGCTAAATAATATTGCCGATTTGGAAGTAATTTTGATTGCCATCAACATTGACAAAAAAAATCCCCGAGAGGAGATCAGTATGTCAAAACCCTTGACCTTTTGCGAAAATAAATCAGTAGTAGTGGTCGACGATGTGTTAAATACAGGGAGTACTTTGATTTATGCGGTGAAGAATTTCCTTTCCATTAAAGTAAACAAATTGCAAACAGCCGTGTTGGTAAATCGAAACCATAAAAACTTCCCGATAAAAGGTGATTTTAAAGGCATTTCGCTATCGACTTCCATCAAAGAACATATAGATGTTCGTTTTGGAAAAGCAGAAGGGGTTTATTTAAGTTAGCAGCCCTAGAATTTCATCAACCAGTGAGTCGATGGTTTTATGGTCGGTTGTGATTGTCTTATTTGCTTTTTGGTAAAACGGCATACGTTCAAAAAGATGTTTGGCTATATATTCCTCTAATTTTTCTTCTGATTCTAAATGTGCAATAACAGGACGGAGATCTTTCTGCGCATAAAGTCGTTGCGTTAGCTCTTTTGGTGATGTTTTAAGAAAAACAGTAAAGCTTTCTTCCTGGCGGTTTAAAAAATCAATATTATCAAAATAACATGGGGTTCCCCCTCCTAGTGAAATCACATGATTGCTTTTAGTAAGCAGCAATTGTTGCATATATAAACGTTCTTTTTTACGAAAATATATTTCCCCCTGCTCATTAAATATGCTAGAAATGGTCTTTTTTTCCTCAGACTCAATATATTGATCAAGGTCAATAAAAGGTAAAGATGTCTTTCGGGCAATTTGCACGCCAAGTGCAGATTTTCCACATCCCATGTAGCCCATTAAGATTAGGGATTTCATCATTTTAGCGTATTGACATAATGCGGTAAATTTATAACAATTGAACTGGAAATATAAATAATTGATATTATATTTGCACCCTCAAAAGACTTGGTAGCTCAGTTGGTAGAGCATCTCCCTTTTAAGGAGAGGGTCCTGGGTTCGAGCCCCAGCCAAGTCACTTTTTTTGACCTGGTAGCTCAGTTGGTAGAGCATCTCCCTTTTAAGGAGAGGGTCC
>CAJWGK010000032.1 GCA_913030895.1 uncultured Flavobacteriaceae bacterium
ATTATTTTAATTAATATAAACCCTTAACTGGCGGTTATAAATCGTTAATGTAAAAAATTAAATGAGGCCCCAATTCTCTTTGATTATCTTCATACTATTAAGTATCAACGTTTTTGGACAAACGATCCAAAGCTGGAATACAATAAATGTTGAAGGTAAATTATCAGATAAATTTCAAATCGCAGTCGAACCAGAATCAAGGTTTTCTGACAAACTTGAATATTTCCATTTAGATTTTGGATTGATCTATTTACTAAATAAAAAATTCAAAATTGGTGGTTACTATCGAGAAATATTTGAAATAAAAAGTGAGTTAAGAGTTCGTGAAATAAGACCTCACATCGACATATTCTATACTGTTAGCAGGTCATTTAAGATTAGAATTCGCAATTAGTATCAAATAAAAGAATTAACCAATAACAATTGGAGGATCAGATTTAGACCTACTTATAAATTAAATATCAATAAATGGTTTTTCCCTTTTATACAGACTGAACCCTTTTTTAACGCTAAAGGTTTTACCAGAAATCGATTTAACATTGGACCTGGATTTGTAATTGATAAATTTTGGTTAAAACCAGGTTATATGTTGCAAACTGACCTTAAAAACAAAAGGGTCAAACAAACCCATATTTTTTGGATTAATGCTGGTATAATTTTTAATTAGCCATTTATTTAAAATATTTTAAAAACGATCACAACGCAACTGCTGAATCATGAAAAACAAATATTTAATTTTATTTACACTACTTCAACTTGCCCCATTTTTTGGGATGGGACAAACTTCGGTAATGTCATTTAATATAAGATATGACAATCTCAAAGACTATGAAAATTGGTGGGGATACCGTAAATCTTCTGTAGTGGAATTGTTTGACCATTACTCTCCTGAGATTATAGGAATTCAAGAAGGACATCATCATCAAGTAAAATATATTGAAGAAGGCTTGCCTGATTACGGTTATATTGGAGCAGGTAGAGATGATGGAGAAACAAAAGGGGAATACGCAGCAATTTTTTATCGAAAAGAACAACTGAAACTTCTTTCATCAAAACCCTATTGGCTATCGGAAACTCCAGAAAAGGTTTCAATTGGATGGGACGCCTCTATGGAACGTATTGTAACTTTTGGTGAGTTTTTAGATAAAAAAACCAATGAAAAGCTTTTTGTTTTTAATTGTCATTTTGACCATCTTGGACCAAAATCCAGGGAGAAATCAGCCGATTTAATCTTAAAAATCATCCGTGAAAAAAACATTGAAAACGGTAAACTCATTGTAATGGGAGACTTCAATTCTTTACCAGAAAGTGAACCTATTAAAATCTTTAAATCACAACTTGAAGATGCCTATGAAATTGGCTTAAACGAACCTTATGGACCCAGTGGAACCTTTAACGGGTTTAATTTAGACCGACAAATTAGAAAGCGAATAGATTATATACTCACTAAAAATATTGAAGTTATTCAACATACGATCATTGATGACAGAAGAGCAAACAATTTGTTTATATCGGATCATTTACCTGTAATGGTTAAAATCAAATGACGATTAACACGTAGAATATCAAACAGTGTTAGGGTATTCTTAGTCAAGCTTAAGTATGTTATTTTTTTGTCCTAAGCTAAATTTTCTATCTTACAACTCCTATCCGTAAGATAAATAAAACACTATGAAACAATTATTGACTGCAGCTTTATTCTTTTTGACCTCTGCCATTACTTTCGCTTCCTTCCAACCCTCTCCATCCAAGCCAGTTTATGTAATCGTACACGGAGCATGGGGCGGTGGCTGGTCTTTTAAGAAAGTAGATCAACTTTTGACGACTAATGGAAATATAGTTTACAGACCAACGCTTACTGGGCAAGGAGAAAAAGTCCATCTCGCTACTAAGGAAGTGAACCTTGAAACCCATTTGAATGACATCATCAATACTGTGCTTTTTGAGGAATTAGAGGATATTATTTTGGTAGGGCATAGTTATGGCGGTATGGTCATCACTGGAGTCGCTGATCGCATTCCGGAAAAAATAAAAAAATTAATCTATGTAGATGCTTTTGTTCCTGAAGATAATGAAAGTGTACGTGAATCATGGAGTAGTCGAGACGGACAAGTTGTAAATGAAATGGGGTATATCGTTCCTTCTTGGGTTTCAGAAGATAAATTACCCCCGAAAGATGTACCTCATCCTGGAAATACTTTAACAGATAAAATTTCGCTAAAAAATCCTGAAAGACTAACAATTCCCACAACCTATATTCTCACCGTTGAGAAAGGGTTAGATCCAGAGGCTGATTACTTTTCTAAACATGCGAAAAGAGCGGAAAAAAAGAATTGGCCTATAAAAATTCTTACTGCGGATCACAATCCTCAATGGTCAGCCCCTGAAGAATTTGTCAAAGTTTTAGAAAACATTGTAAGTCAATAGTTTGTTTACTGGAATTGCTTAAAATTTTACCCAAATCCAAACCAAGCGAAAAAAGAAAATATTTAATAAGCTAAGCCCAAAAACGTATGAAAATTTACTTTTTTCTCATTACAGCACTGTTGTATTCGTGTAATTCAACGGTACCGAAGACAGGTGATTTTAAACTGTTACCCACACCTCAAAACTTTGAAATCAGTGGGGTCAGTAGTTTGCGAGTGTCAGACCTACTAAACTATTACAGTCCAAATGAATTGGGTCTTCCTGCGGGCAGTGATTTTCTTGGTGATATTCAAGCTGTGGACCGCATGGATAATGCACAATTAGTATTTACTATCGAACCAGAATTTGAAATTAAAGCCGAGGGATATATACTAAAAATAATAAACAATAAAATTAGCATTAAAGCTAAAGACGAAGCTGGTTTAATCTACGGATTAGCTTCCTTGCAACAATTGATGGAGGATGCGGCGGAGCAAGGCGTCAATCTTCCACTTTGTAATATCGAGGACTATCCCCTACTCTCCTACCGAGCAATTCATTGGGATGTGAAGCACCACCGAGAGACCTTGGACTATTATTATGATTTGCTAGATGAACTCAAAAAATATAAAATTAATGGCATCATTGCCGAAGTGGAAGACAAAATTAAATACAAACGTCAACCGCTGGTAGGTTCCTCAGACGCATTTACGATTGAAGAGTGGAAAAAACTTAGTGAATATGCTATGGCGAGGAACATCGCAATCAGTCCATTGGTTCAGGGTCTTGGACACGCGTCATTTGTTTTAAAACACAAGCAATACAAATCATTAAGAGATGACTTGGAAAGTGATTGGGCATTCAATCCACTTGACCCAAAAACCTATAAAGTTCAGTACGACTTGTACGAGGATGCATTAGAAGCCTTTCCACATGGAAAATACCTTCATATTGGAGGAGACGAAGTGAAAACTACTGGAAGAAACAGTGGAAAGTCTTCTTTAGAATTACAGTTGATCTGGTTAAATAAAGTTTGTGAATTTGCGGCTGCAAAAGGTCGTACACCAATTTTTTGGGATGATATGTTTCTTAAACAAGTGGGGGTTTATCGTCCGATGTTCCAGCCTCAGATGGGTAAAAAAAAGGTGGATAGTATTTGGAATGAAAATGAACATAAACTAAAAGAATTCTTACCGCTATTACCCAAAAATTGTATCTATATGCGCTGGAATTACCACACGCCTGAAGCTTATGGAAATACAAAAGCAATGGCTTGGTATAAAAATAATGGTCTACAAGTAATGGGCGCAACAGCTGGGCAAACAAGATGGGTGCTTATGCCACAAAGAGAGGGAAATCTTCAACAAATCCGTGATTTCGCAATATCATCAATTGAAAGTGGTCTAGAGGGCTTACTCTTAACCCTTTGGGATGATGATTCTCCGCATTTTGAATTGTATAAACGGGGCATTATTGGGTTTGCTAATGATACTTGGTCAGGTGATAAAATCACTAAAGCTGAATTTAAAATGGCCTTTAGACAACGGGTCTTTTCAAATAAAGCGGCTGAACCTGAATTTGCATTTATTGATCAACTGGAACTTCCTGTTGCCGAATGGAAAAACGTTCTACTTAAAGGCAACAAAAGAAATTATCTAATGGAAATGGAAAGCCCACAAGAAGCTGGGCTTATCGAGCTTCCCAGTGTCGAAAATCCAGGGGTTTGGTCTGAGAAATTTAAAGAAAGGGTCAATCGGGCAGAAAATATGATTTTAACCTGTGATACCATTAAAATAAAAATTAAACAGATAAAAGAATTGACCGCAAAAAATCAATATATGATTGAAGTTTATGAGCGAGTCAATGAATTAGCAGGGTTTACACCTAGGTTACTTCTTTTATTGAAATTATATGACCAAGCTAAAGATGAAGAACAACGGTTGATTGCACTCGACAAAATTAATTATCTAAAAAAAGAGTTTTTTACCTTGAAAGATCGATTGGAAAAAACTTATTCCAAAACCCGTGTGCTTCACAAGCCTCAGGACTATATTCTTGATCAAGATCACCACCACCACTTGGCCAACCAAACGAATAACTTCGACTGGCAATTTACCGCAGAGCTATTGATGTTTGAAAAAATCGACAAACAACTGAAGTTAGATCACCCGAAACCTAAAGGATAAGCGTTAACCTATAAGATGTAATCCGAGGATACAAAATTCGACTCGTTAGAGTTGAGCAATGATTCAAGGATTTCATTATTGTAGGGGTTATCTTTGGAAGCCACAAAAGAACGAATTGAAAAAGAGCGTAAAGCATCGTATACGCTGAGCGTGCTTACAGCTGAATTCTTTCTTCCAGTAAATGGATATACATCTGGACCTCTTTGGCATGCGCTATTGAGGTTGACCCTACAAACTAAATTGGCCAAGATATCGATTAGTGGTCCAATTTTTCGAACATCTCTACCGAATAGACTCACTTGTTGACCGTAATCGGAGGCAGCCATTGCATCTAGTGGCTCGTTAATGTCTTTATAGGAAATAATTGGAATCACTGGGCCGAATTGCTCTTCGTGGTATAGGTTCATTGATTTATCTACCGGATACATAACTGCGGGAAAGATATAATTTTCGGTCATTTCACCCCCCTTTTTATTCAGTACTTTAGCTCCTTTAGATTTGGCATCTTCTATAAGGTCTTTGATATATTGCGGTTTGTTAGGCTCTGGAAGTGGTGTTAGAAACACATTTTCTTCCCATGGCATACCATACTTTAAATCATCTACTGCCTTAGAAAATTTTCTATTGAATTCATCAATGATAGATTCGTGAACATAGAGCACCTTTAGGGCTGTACATCTTTGTCCATTGTATGATAATGTACCAGAAATACATTCTTTAATTGTGTGATCCAAGTCTGCATCTGGAAGAATAACTCCCGGATTTTTAGCTTCTAGTCCTAGAACTAATCTCAATCTATTTTTATTGGGGTGCTGATCTTGAAGCGCCACTGCAGAAGAACTGTGACCTATCAATGCCAAAACATCTACAAATCCAGACTTCATAATGGGCTGTGCTATTTTTCTTCCTCTTCCAAAAAGAATATTCACCACACCAGGAGGAAAACTCTCTTGAAAAGCCTGCATCAATGGTGTAATTAAAAGAACACCGTGTTTTGCTGGTTTAAATATGGCTGTATTCCCCATTATTATTGCAGGAATGAGTAGACAAAATGTTTCGTTTAGTGGATAATTGTATGGACCGAGACACAAAACAACACCTAGTGGGCTTCTTCTAATGTGAGCATGGATACTCCCCTCTTTTTCAAACTTGGCGCTTTTTTGATCTAACTTTTTATAAGCTTCAATAGTGTCGTAGATGTAATCAACGGTACGATCAAATTCTTTCTGGGAATCACCTAATGATTTTCCAATTTCCCACATCAACAGGTTAACGATTTCTTCCCGATGATTTTTCATTTTTTCAACAAAACGCTCCATGCAGCTCAATCTTTCTCTAACCCGCATGGTTGGCCATTGTCCTTTACCTCTGTCAAAAGCTTTTTTGGCAGACTCTAGCGCCTGTAGCGCAGACTCAGACTCCATGTCTGGAACTGTACCTAACAAGGTTGGTACCATTTCACCTTGATCGTTTTGCGTATGAATTGTTGAATAAACCTCTGACGTAGCACCTGCCCAGGTTTTTAATTCACCGTCAATTAAATATTGATCGTAATGGGTTACTTTTGGAACGTAATTTACTGGGATATCACTAAGTTTAATCGCATTTGAAGCTAATGTTTCAGGAGTCATAACTGAACTCATAATATTTGTTTTGTTAAATATTTCTCAAACAAAGTTAAATAATTTTATCTACTCATAACAGTTTTCTAGAGAGTAAAGGTGAGCTTAACTAAAAAATAACGTCAGTACGCAGTAAAAAATTTAACCGTCGTTGAATTATACGATTTTTTTCATCTCGGTCATGGACTCGCGTAATTCATAACCTATGATCTCTACAGGATGATAGCGAATAATCTCATTGACATCGATTAACATACGATTGTCTACCCCATTTCCCTCGCTGTCAGCATAGGACTTTCCAATAACGTCAGTATCAATGGTTTTCATAAAATCAACCAGTAGGGGTTTTGCAGCGTGGTCAAACAAATAACATCCGTATTCAGCTGTGTCAGAAATAACACGGTTCATTTCGAATAGTTTCTTCCTGGCTATTGTGTTGGCAATTAATGGTGTCTCATGTAATGATTCGTAGTATGCAGACTCCTCTTTAATCCCAGAGGCTACCATAGTGTCGAAAGCAAGTTCTACTCCTGCTCTAACAAATGCTACCATCAATACACCGTGATCGAAATATTCCTGATCTGGAATTTCTTGATCGGTTATTGTTGTTTTTTCAAACGCAGTCTCTCCCGTAGCGGCTCGCCACTCCAAAAGGTTTTTATCGTCATTTGCCCAATCTTCCATCATGGTTTTTGAAAAGTGGCCTGACATGATGTCATCCATATGCTTTTGAAACAAAGGCGTTAAGATTTCCTTCAAGGTCTCAGAAAGTTCAAATGCTTTAATTTTTGCTGGATTAGATAAACGATCCATCATATTGGTAATTCCTCCGTGTTTTAAAGCTTCGGTGATGGTTTCCCAACCATACTGAATAAGTTTGGCTGCATAGCCAGGATCGATGCCTTGCGCAATCATTTTATCAAAACACAAAATGGAGCCAGTCTGCAAAACACCGCAAAGGATGGTTTGTTCGCCCATTAAATCAGATTTTACCTCAGCAACAAATGATGATTCAAGGACTCCAGCGCGATGACCCCCAGTGGCAACAGCATATGCTTTAGCATATTCCAGTCCATGATCCTGTGGATCATTTTCGGGGTGAACGGCAATTAGTGTTGGCACGCCGAAACCTCTTAAAAATTCTTCTCTAACTTCGGAACCAGGACATTTTGGTGCAACCATAATCACTGTCAAGTCTTTTCTGATGGTCATTCCCTCTTCAACAATATTAAAACCGTGTGAATAGGAAAGTGTTGCACCTTTTTTCATTAATGGCACTACCGCTTCAATTACAGAGGAGTGGTTTTTGTCAGGTGTTAGATTAATAACCAAATCAGCAGTCGGAACCATTGTCTCGTAATTGCCAACCTCAAAATTGTTATCAATTGCGTTTTGATATGAAGCTCTTTTTTGATCTATTGCACCTTGACGTAAAGTATAACTGATATCTAGACCAGAATCTCGCATGTTTAAACCTTGATTTAACCCTTGTGCACCACATCCAACAATTACGATTTTTTTACCTTTTAAAGCAGAAATACCTTTGTCGAATTCCGAAAGATCCATGAATCGACATTGCCCTAATTGATGTAATTTTTCTGCAAGTGAAATTTGATTAAAATAGTTGGCCATTTTTTTTGGTTTATTATTAATTAATTGTCTTTTTTAAATTTACTAAGTAGGTCTGAAATCCCCATTTTAGATTTGGTAACAGATATTCTTCCCGAACGAACAAACTGAAGGAGCCCAAAGGGGGCAAGGTCTTGCTGCAATCGATCAGTTTCATTTCTAAAGCCTGTTTTTTCAATAACAAAAAACTCAGGTGAAACAGTCACAATATTTGCATGACTTTCTTTAATGATGTTTTGAATGTGTCGCTCTTCAAAAAGCGCGCTTGACTTAACTTTATATAATGCGGTTTCTTGGAAAATAGTTTCTTCATCAGTATGATAAAAAGCTTTGATCACATCTACCTGTTTCTCAATTTGCTGGATTAATTTTTTGACATTCTCCTCAACAACCTTTACGACGATAATGAATCTGAAAACATCATCGATTTCAGATTGTGAGGTGGTAAGACTCTCAATATTAATGTGTCTTTTAAGAAAGATGGAAGAAATGCGGTTTAATAAACCAACATTGTTTTCTGAATAGATTGATATGGTGTAAGTTTTCACTTTATTCACTGCCTTAGTTATTTTAAACGAATGTCAGAAACTGAAGCTCCTGTTGGTATCATTGGAAATACGTTGTCCTCTTTCTCAACACAAACTTCAAGGAAATAAGGTTTATCAGAGGCAATCATCTCAGCTACAGCCGCATCTAAGTCTTTTCTTTTATCAACTCTTTTCGCATCTAAAAAGTAACCCTTTGCAATAGTAACAAAATCTGGGTTAACCATCTCCGTTGAGGCATAGCGTTTGTCAAAAAACAATTGTTGCCATTGCCGAACCATTCCTAGGAAGTCGTTGTTTAAGACAACGATCTTAACCGCTGCTTGGGTTTGAAAAATGGTTCCTAATTCTTGAATGGTCATTTGATAACCCCCATCTCCAATCACAGCAACGACCTCTCTTTGTGGGGCTCCCATTTTTGCTCCAAGAGCAGCAGGAAGAGCAAATCCCATCGTTCCAAGACCACCAGAAGTCACATTGCTTTTTGATCGAACAAATTCAGCATAGCGACAGGTAACCATCTGATGTTGTCCCACATCTGTAACAATAACTGCATCTCCTTGGGTATGCTTGTTAATGGAAACGATGGCCTCACCCATACTTAATCCTTCTTTATTAGGGCGTAAATCCTTATCGATGACTTCCTTGACTTCTATTTTCATCAAGTCATCAAATCTTTGTATCCACTTTTTATGTGTTTTTTGCTCAACCAATGGAATCAGTGATGTCAAACTTTCTTTACAGTCAGCAAGTATAGTGATGTCTGCATTAACATTCTTATTGACCTCAGCAGGATCAATTTCAAAATGAATAATTTTTGCTTGTTTGGCATAGGTGTTCAAGTCACCAGTTACTCTATCATCAAAACGCATACCAATAGCGATGAGAAGGTCACATTCATTAGTGAGAATATTGGGGCCATAATTCCCGTGCATTCCAACCATACCGACATTTAATGGATGTGAAGTAGGCAATGCTGAAAGTCCTAGGATTGTCCAAGCTGCGGGAATCCCAGATTTCTCTACAAAATCCTTAAACTCCTCTTCTGCTTTACCCAAAATCACCCCTTGACCCCAAACAATAAAAGGTTTTTTTGCTTTGTTGATTAATTCGGCAGCTTCATTGACAGCATTATTATCTAAAGTAGGAACAGGATTATAACTTCTTACGCCTAAACATTTTTTATAGCTAAAATCAAAACTATCGAATTGAGCATCTTTGGTAATGTCAATCAAAACCGGACCAGGTCTACCTGATTTGGCTACATAAAAAGCTTTGGCAAATATTTCAGGTATTTCTGAAGCTTTAGTGATTTGATAATTCCACTTGGTAACGGGTGTAGACAAACCAATAATATCGGTTTCTTGAAATGCATCAGATCCCAATAAATGGGAAGCTACTTGACCAGTGATACAAACCATAGGGGTTGAATCAATTTGAGCATCAGCAATTCCAGTAACCAAGTTGGTAGCTCCTGGACCAGAAGTAGCAATGGCAACCCCTACTTTGCCAGATGTTCTCGCATAGCCTTGTGCAGCATGGGTCGCACCTTGCTCATGTCTGGTAAGTACATGAAGGAGCTGATCTTGAAATTTATACAGCTCATCATAAACAGGCATTATGGCACCACCAGGGTATCCGTAGATCAAATCTACACCCTCAGCAAGCAGACAACGAATAACAGCTTCTGCTCCAGTAATTTTCATTGATTTAGATTCCGCCTCTTGAAGGGCAATTTGATCTCTTGTCTTCATCTCTAAACTAGCTATCGGTAACACAGCCTTCAGAGGCTGTTGCTACACTTTTAATGTATTTATGTAATACCCCTTGGTTAAATTTATAAGGGGGTTGGGTCCATTTATTTTTTCTGTTTTCTATAATTTGATCGGTTAAATCGACACTCAAAGTGTTGGTTTCAGCATCAATAGTGATGATGTCTCCATCTTCAACTAATCCAATTACTCCGCCTTCTTGCGCTTCGGGAACAATATGGCCAACGACAAATCCATGTGTCCCACCAGAAAACCGACCATCTGTGATTAGGGCAACGTCTTTGCCTAGACCTGCTCCCATAATCGCAGCAGTAGGTTTAAGCATTTCAGGCATTCCTGGCCCACCCTTTGGTCCTTCATATCTGATTACGACGACATCGCCTTTTTGAACTTTTCCTTCTCCGATTCCGGCGTTGGCAGCATATTCGCCATCAAAAACCCTTGCTGGTCCAACAAATCGTAGACCTTCTTTACCAGTTATCTTGGCTACTGATCCTCTAGCTGCTAAATTACCTTTGAGTATTCTGATATGTCCAGTAGGTTTTATTGGATTGGAAAGGGGTCTAATCAAATCCTGACCTTCTTTTAATCCTTGTAAGTTTTCTAAATTCTCTGCTAAAGTTTTACCAGTTACTGTCATACAATCACCATGTAACATGCCATTTTCTAACATGAATTTTAGCACAGCGGGAATACCTCCTACAGCATGAAGGTCCTTCATCAAATATTTTCCACTGGGTTTTAGGTCAGCAAGAAAAGGAGTGGTGTCACTAATTTTTTGAAAGTCATCAATGGTTAGGTCAATCTTTGCAGCATGTGCAATTGCAAGAAAGTGCAATACTGCATTTGTAGAACCACCAAGAACTGCGATAAGTCGCAACGCATTTTCCAATGATTTTTTAGTTACAATATCTAAGGGTTTTAAATCTTGTTCAACCAATCCACGCATGGCTTGACCCACGGCTTTACAGTCTTCTATTTTCTCGACACTTACAGCGGGGTTAGAAGAGCTGTAAGGCAATGCCATACCTAATGCCTCAATGGCAGAAGCCATTGTATTAGCTGTGTACATTCCACCGCATGCTCCAGCCCCAGGGCAAGCATTTTGAATTACTTTTTTATATTCTTTTTCGTCAATCTTTCCAGCGACCTTTTCACCCCAGGCTTCAAAGGCTGAAACAACATCCAATTCTTTATCCCGAACACAACCTGGAGCTATCGTACCTCCATAAACAAGGATGCTTGGTCGATTCAAACGCAACATTGCCATTAAGGCACCAGGCATATTTTTATCACAGCCTACTACGGTAACAACGCCATCATAGGACATTGCTTGAACAACAGTTTCAACAGAATCTGCAATGACATCTCGTGAGGGCAAAGAAAATCGCATCCCAGGAGTACCCATCGATATCCCATCACTGACCCCAATGGTATTAAAGATTAGTCCGAGCATGTCGTAGGGGGCAATACCCTCTTTCACATGAACAGAAAGATCGTTCAAATGCATATTACAGGGGTTTCCCTCATAACCTGTACTAGCAATACCTATAAGGGGTTTTTGAAAATCCTCATCGGTCATTCCAATTGCATGAAGCATTGCTTGAGCGGCAGGTTGTGTCGGGTCTTGCGTTACTCGTTGACTGAATTTATTAAGCGCCATTAGGACTAATTTATAACTAAATTATACTTACCACTTTGACCTTAGGTAGTGGTCTGATTATTTACACTATGTTCAAATTAATTTAATTCTTGCTAAAAATCTGTAAATCAATAGATTACAAAGCATTTATTAATACATTCAAAATCGAAAAAAAAGATCAATCCAATTTGACTTATATTTAATAAAGTATAATACCCAAAAATACCAAAGAATGAGTTACAATCTGAGCAAAGTAGTCGCTGATTTGCATAAAAAGCAACAAGATTTTTTTGAATCTCAAGTTACTAGACCCAATACTTTTCGAATAAAAAAATTAAAAGCCCTTAGAAAAGAAATAAACTTGAGAGAAACTGAGATTAGTGATGCCTTGTACATGGACATGAAAAAATCTGCTTTTGAGGCGATGACCTCAGAAACTGTTTTGGTCGAAAAGGAAATCTCATTAATGATTAAAATGCTGCCGTTGTGGAATAAAAAACGCAAGGTTAAAAGTAGTCTTATCAATTTCCCATCTCGTGATTACATCACACCTGAGCCCTACGGAAACACATTGATGATTAGTCCTTGGAACTACCCTTTTCAATTGGCGATCACCCCGCTGGTCGGGGCAGTCGCAGCAGGAAATACGGTGGTTTTAAAACCCTCAGAATTTGCTCCAAACACAGGGGATGTGATCAAAAAAATAATTGAAAATGTTTTTGATCCCCAACACGTCAGCGTCATATTGGGGGATGCAAAAACGGCAACTGAATTACTAAAAAAGCGTTGGGACTACATTATGTTTACAGGCAGCACAAGCGTGGGGAAAATCATAGCTAAGGCTGCTGCAGTCCACTTAACACCTATTACGCTTGAATTGGGAGGAAAAAGCCCATGCATTGTCGATGACTCTGCTCCTATTGGGATGACAGCAAAAAGAATTGTTTGGGGTAAGTTTCTCAACTGTGGTCAAACTTGTATAGCTCCAGATTATTTGTTGGTAAATGAAAAGCTGAAATCAAATTTAGTCACCGCCATCGTTAAAGAGATTGAAAAGGCTTTCGGAAATGATCAAAAAACTTCTGAAGATTACGGGAGAATTGCCCATAAAAATCATTTCAAAAACCTAAAAGCTGCAATCCAAAACGAGCAGGTCATTTATGGAGGAAAAACCGATGAAAAAAGCTTGTATTTTAGTCCCACATTGGTGGAAAACCCTAATAGAGATGGCACATTGATGAAGGAGGAAATTTTTGGCCCCATCTTGCCAATTATTTCATATGAGAGGGAACCAGAAATGCATGAAGTTTTAAAATCTCAAGAACGTCCTCTTGCTTTCTATGTGTTTTCAAAAAGAGATAAATTTATAAATGAACTATTCAACAGATATTCATTTGGAGGTGGGGTTGCAAACGATTCTATTATTCAATTTGCAAATGACAACCTCCCATTTGGCGGTGTAGGCTACAGTGGGATGGGTGCTTACCATGGCAAGTATAGTTTTAAAAATTTCACTCACGAAAAACCGATAATCAAACGTTCTTATTGGTTTGATATTCCAGGAAGATACGCACCTTATCCAAAGTCATTATCTTTGTTAAAGTTTTTATTAAAAAATATTTAATGCCAGAGAAGAAGGTTAGTGAAGCAATTGAATTCAGAAGATCCGTTAGAGTATTTGATGCAACGAAAGAAATTGATTCCCAAATTGTAAAAAAATGTATTGCCCAAGGGGTTTTGGCTCCAAACAGTAGTAATTTACAATTATGGGAATTTTACCATATTACCAGTCCGGAAATGATTCAGCAGATTGCGGTGGCATGCTTTAACCAACCCGCTGCCAAAACCGCCAAACAGTTTGTAATACCTGTGGTTAGAAAAGACCTTTGGGGAAAAAGAATTGCCTCAAATGTGGCATTTATCGAATCTGAATTTAAAAAATCAAAAAAAAAGGATCCTAAAAAAAGTAAAGGAGCCATTTCATATTATCAAAAAGTTCTTCCCAAAATCTATGGCGTTGGAAGTCTAGAGGGATGGATAAACCATATAAGTGCTTACTTTAAAGGGTTAAAAAAAGTGGTTTATCGACAAGTAAAAAAATCTGATATGCGGGTAGTGGTTCATAAAAGCACTGCTTTAGCTGCACAAAATTTCCTGGTAAGTATGGCGGGTCATGGATATGATACTTGCACGATGGAGGGATTTGATTCTCTTAAGGTGAAAAAAATAATTGGCTTGCCCAGTAGTGCCGAAATTAGTATGGTCATTGGCTGTGGCATCAGAACCGAAAAAGGAATTTACGGCCCTCGCTTTAGGGTACCACTAGACGAAGTTTATTTTGAAAAGTAAATAAACTTCTCACTACCCCAACCACCCTTCTCTATCTAAGCTCCTGTATTGAATAGCTTCTGCGATATGGTTTGCAGTTATTTGGTCTTTGGCTTCTAAATCTGCCAATGTCCTTGACACTTTTAGAATTCGATCATAGGCTCGTGCGGATAGGGATAATTTTTCTAAAGCGTCTTTTAGTAATTTTTCTGAGTCCTTATCCAAGGCACAATATTTTCGTATTTGACGGGAACTCATCTGTGCATTATAATGGGTATTAATTGAATTTTTAAAGCGCGCTGTTTGGACAACTCTTGCGGCAGTTACTCGCTCTCGAATGGACGAAGAAGATTCAGTTGGCCTTTTATCTGAAAGTTTTTCGAAGGGTACTGGAGCTACTTCAATATGAAGATCGATGCGATCTAAAAGAGGGCCTGAAATTTTTCCTAAATAACGTTTGAGTTCGAAGGAAGCATTACTTGAATGGTCATCCCTATCATTAAAATATCCCGAGGGACTGGGGTTCATGCTTGCGACTAACATAAAGGATGCTGGATAGGTTACTGTAAATTTGGCACGGGAAATGGTAACCTCTCTATCTTCCAGTGGTTGGCGCATAACCTCCAAAACACTTCGTTTAAACTCAGGTAATTCGTCTAAAAATAGAACACCATTGTGTGCCATAGAGATTTCCCCCGGTTGGGGGTATTGGCCACCTCCAACAAGCGCAACATCTGAAATGGTGTGGTGAGGTGATCTGAATGGGCGAATACTGACTAAGCCTTGGTTTTTGATTTTCCCAACTACCGAATGAATTTTTGTGGTTTCTAATGCCTCCTGCAAGGTCATTGGAGGTAAGATCGAAGGAAGTCTTTTTGCCAACATGGTTTTACCTGCACCAGGCGGTCCGATCAGAATGATGTTATGACCACCTGCAGCAGCAATCTCCATACAGCGCTTGATGGTCTCTTGACCCTTTACATCAGAGAAATCGTGTTCGGGATATTTTAACTGGTGATCAAATGCCTTTCGGGTGTCAATATTTTTAGGTTGGAAAGGACTGGAGTCTTTAAAAAAAGAGATTACCTCGTTTAAGTTTTCCATACCGTAAACTTCTAACCCTTTAACTATAGCTGCCTCAGTTTCATTTTCCTTGGGCAGGATAATGCCTTTAAATTTATCTTTTAGGGCTTGAATAGCGACTGGCAATACTCCTTTGATGGGTTGCAGACCTCCGTCGAGGGACAATTCTCCCATAATAAGATACTTTTCCAAATCAGGAGCTTTGATTTGCCTTGATGCAGCAAGAATACCAATAGCTAATGTAAGATCGTAGGCACTCCCCTCCTTTCTTAGGTCGGCTGGCGCCATGTTGATTGTTATCTTTTTACCTGGAATTTTATAACCGGTATTATTTAAAGCTGCCGCAATTCGGTAGTTACTTTCTTTAATGGCATTGTCTGGAAGTCCAACGAGATGATAACCTATCCCCTTATCGATGTTTACCTCAACAGTTATTGTAGTAGCATCTACACCAAAAACTGCAGCGGCGAAGATTTTTTTAAGCATGGATGATGGCTTTGATTTGGAGCTTTAAATATCGTAAAGAAAATTAAAACCTCAAGCGTTTTAAAATGTAAATTGAAGTGAATCAATATTGAATTTACTTATCCATTAAAATTAAATAAATAACAAAAAAAAGTCGCCCAAAAATAATTTTGGACGACTTACAACTAATCAATCGAATTCTGATACTATTTAGCAGTATTCAAAAAATTTGGTTTAACAACTAACATAACCCAAGCCCAGTTTTGAGTACCTGCAGCAGCACTCTCAGACAATCCTTTTAGCTCATACATACCATCACTTGGAAATAAATGAGAATATCCAAGCAATAATGCATAGCCTTTATATTTCTTAGTAAGTACTAAATCGAGTTCTGTACCTAATGAACTTTCACCGCTTGGTAAATCTTGCTCTCCACTAAAGTTCAATGTCTTTACTAACAAGGAGGAAGTATCCCCTAACTTAATGTTGGCACTAGCGTGAAGGTCAAATAGACCAATTGAGTTGGCATGGTTACCTACATAAAAGTAGTCCATAAAACCGTTAAATTTGTGATTGGTACCATATAGTGGGAAGAACGCGCCTGTTTCACCAGCGCCACCGTCGTTACCACTTATAATTTCCATTCCTGCACCAAAAGTGACCTTGTCAGATGACTTTAAGCTAAGATCTAAACCAAACAAATAGGCACCTTTGACGTCAACAGCACCCTGACGCTCCCCAGATTGTAAAAATGCATTAGCTGCGATGCCAAAGTTGCCGCTTTTATAATTGAGGTGAGTTCCAATGGTTTGTAAATTACTAATACCGTCTTGGTTACTAGCTCCGTCAAAATTCTGGAATCCATTGTTTAAAAGAAGTAAGCTCCCAGAAAATTTATCCCAAGTATTTTTGAAATAAGCCATTTGCATGGTCTTGTATGAGAAGAATCCTGTGACACCATAGGTATTCCCTACGGATTGAAAACCCGTTGGTTGCTGATTATTTTGATTGAAAGCAAAAGCAAAGTCAGCTAAAAAACCTTCTTTTTTATACTTAATCATTGCAGCATCGTGGTTACGCCCTTGCTGCGCCCAATCTAGACCTCCTAAAATCCTTTGATCATCATATGACAGTACTTGTCGACCAAGCTTTGTAGACCAACCTGAGCCCAATTTTAGTTCTGCCCAAGCTTGAAAAACAGCAAAGGAATTATTCTGGTCAAAAGGTAAAATCTGACGATTTTCACCCCAGATCATAATATCTTGTATACTCAAAAACACTGTATAGCTTTCTGATTTAAAGCCTGCATTGAGTCTCGATCTGGTTGAAATACCAAAACCAGGTTCGGCATCATCAGCGATGAGACTTCCAAATCCGTTTCGATATTCGGATCGTGGTCTAAATTCGCCTGATAAGGTAAACTGTGCTTGTGCTAATTGTATAGCTCCTAAAAGTAAAATTAAAAAGGTGTAATTTTTTTTCATTGTAATTGATTTAAATTAAAAATATATATAGTGTTTAATGCTCCAGAAAGTCTATAAGATGTTTTCTATACTTGTAGTAATCGTCATTTTCTAAAACGGATTTTCTTGTTCTCGGTCTTTCAAAATCAATCTTCAAAACATCACCAATTTTAGCTTTTGGTCCACTGGTCATCATTACCACTCGGTCAGCCAAATAAATGGCTTCATCGACATCGTGAGTAATCATAACAGCTGTGATTTTTTCCTTATTCCAAATTTCAATAAGAATGTCTTGGAGTTCCCCTCTGGTCAATGAATCTAACATGCCAAATGGCTCATCAAGAAGTAGGATTTTTGGTTTTATTGCAAAGGCACGAGCAATACCAACACGCTGCTGCATACCCTGGGATAACTCAGAGGCTTTTTTGTTAAAGGCATCCTCGAGACCTACTTTTTGCAAATAGTACTTGGCAATATCTTTTCGCTGCGCCTTTGTCGCATTAGGAAAAACCTTGTTGACGCCTAGCATTACATTTTGCAGTGAAGTCATCCAAGGCATCAGGCTCGGGGATTGAAAAATAACTCCCCTGTCCGGGCCCGCTCCTCTTATAGGATTACCCAGCACAGTAATCAATCCTCCAGTGATAGAATTTAAACCAGCAATCATAGAAAGCATCGTCGTCTTTCCACAACCAGAATGCCCAATAATGGTAACGAATTCTTCTTTCATTACCTGGAGATTTAAGTTTTCCAAAACCGTATAATCTCCTTTTGGTGTTGGGTATACTTTTTTTAGATTTTTTAAATTCAACATTACCTTCGATGGAGGGAAAATTCCATTTTCGCTAACTTCCATCGTGTCGGTTAAATCTTTAGTTTCAATATTTGACATAGTTCTATTTTATTTAAAGCGTCCAACAAAACTTTCTGGTTCCAATTCCGGTAATTCAACAAGGTCTTGCACCTCAGATTTGCGTTGTTCTCCAATGTTGATTAAATACTCAATAATGGCATTTCTCGTTTTTTTGTAGTTAGGATTGTCGTTTAATTCTGTTTTATCACGCGGACGATCGATATCAATTTTAAATTCAGGTCCAAGGGTTGCATTGGGTCCTGGGCGTAATGGAATAATTCTATCGGCCATGTAAATACCTTCATCTACATCATTAGTAATGAGCAATGCAGTGCGCTGGTCTTTTCCCCAAATATTCAGTATTTCATCTTGGAGATTTCCTCGAGTTAAGGCATCCAAAGCACTTAAAGGCTCATCCATAATTATCATTTCAGGTTTCATGGATAATGCTCTGGCTACGGCAACTCGTTGGCGCATTCCACCGGAAAGCTCATTAGGACGTTTGTTGATTGCTGGTGATAAATTCACCATTTCCACATAGTCATTAACAATCCCATTCAATTCGGACTTTGATTTATCGGGAAATGCTTCCTTAACAGCCATATAAACATTTTGTCCTACTGTTAACCATGGCAGCAAAGAGTAGTTTTGAAAAATCACACCACGTTCATGACTAGTACTTTCAACGGGTATTCCCTTAAACAATATTTCACCCTCGGTTGGGCTTAATAAACCGTTGATCAAGTTGACCAAAGTCGTCTTACCACTTCCAGTAAAGCCCACAATCGCAACAAATTCCCCTTCTTCAATTTCGAGGTTGATATCAGATAAAACTTGTGTCTCGTTTGCACCTGCTCCGTAGGTTTTACAAACATTTTTTAATTCTAGATATGCCATAAAATTTTTATTTTCTTTAGTTGCCCCCCCTGATCAACCTGCAAGACTTAATCTGCTTACAGGTATCACAATGGGTGGGTTTTCAACTAACACTCTATTATTATTATGAAAGAGCAAAAACAATTTTTCTTTGTATTATTTTAAATTGCTTGCGACTTGTTAAAGGAAACTGCATTTTGAATCATGAGCATCAAACGATCGAGAAGGAATCCAATCAATCCAATCAGAAACATCGCAACGATAATTTTAGAGTTGGAGTCATTAGCACCGTTTTGGAATTCTTCCCATACAAATAATCCTAATCCTGGACTTTGGGCTAATAATTCAATTGCAATTAATACCATCCACGCTACCGAGAGCGTAATCTTCAACCCTGTAAATATCAAGGGTAAAGATGATGGTAATACGACTTTAAAAATCTTTTGAAAAGATCCTAATTTTAGGACTTTTGCAACGTTGAGATAATCTTTATCAACGGAGGAAACACCTACTGCTGTGTTGACCAAAGTCGCCCACATAGAGCATAAACCAACACTGACAAATGATATGGTAAAAGAGCTATCTTCACTGGAATCAATTAGCACCGTTTTCACAATCATAAAAACTAATAAGTACCAAACTACTGGTGAAACAGGTTTGAATATTTGTATGAACCAGTTAAAAGCACTTTTCAAAGTTGGACTCAAACCCATAAAAATTCCTAACGGAACGGCAACCAAAAATGCCAGAAAGAAACCTGCAAAAACAGTTTTCAAACTTCTCAAAATTTGATCTACAAAAGAGGGTCTCCCTGTGTAAACAATCGGATCTTTACCTTGGGCTATGCGCTTTTCATTTAGAGCAGCTGTCTTGACTACAAAGGCTTTCTTGTCAGCAGTAATAATGCTGTGGTCACGGAGTAATGATTTATAAGAGTTCCATACTTGTGCAGGCGAGGGCAATGAATTGGGCTGACAAGTAATGTCCCCCGAATCAATACACGCCGCCTCAGCATCGGCTGCTTCTTGACCCCGTTCCACCAAAGCTTTGTTGATTCTAAAATCTGCTTCTATATTGTAAAGAGCTTTAGCTCCCATATGCCACAAACCAAGGAACAATAAAATAGAGGCAATTGGAACGATGAACTTTCGTAGAAGTTTTTGTATTTCCTCTTTAGCTAAATTTCCTGAAAAAAGGTCTTTAAAGGTCGTTATAAATCCTAGTCTAATAAATAAACGAGGTTTTCCTAATGCTATACTTTGTTGTTTCATGGGTTCTAAATTTTAAAAATTTAAAAATTTGCGCTTGCTATGGTGATTAGTCCTTGTTTCCGATTTTAAAGCTATTGATGTAAGAAATTGGATCTTTAGCATCATAAGATTTACCATCAATAAAATCAGAGGTAGCAGGTTTGTATCCATCAGTTTCAGGAATATCTGATGATGGTATTTTTCCTTCCTTAACAAGAATTTCAGCTGCTTTTTTCCAAATATCAGGTCTATAAATATCCTTGATAGTCTCTGAATACCACTCTGTAGGCTTGGTGTCAGGAATCTGTCCCCATCGACGCATCTGTGTCAAAAACCATATGCCATCTGAGAAAAAAGGATAGGTTGCATTGTATTTGTAGAAAACGTTGAAGTTTGGCATCTCACGCTTATCACCCTTTTCAAACTCAAAAGTTCCAGTCATTGAGTTGGCTAAAACAGCTTCATCTGCACCTACATACTGAGACATGGACAAAATCTTTACCGCCTCAGCCCTGTTCTCTGGTACATCTAGCCATTTACCTGCTCTAATTAAAGCTTTTGTTACAGCTACAGCAGTGTTTGGGTTCTCTTCAATAAATTTCTTTGTCATAACGAACACCTTTTCTGGGTTGTTCTTCCAAATATCATAGTTGGTGGTTACAGGAACACCAATGCCTTTAAATACAGCCTGCTGATTCCACGGCTCACCTACACAATAACCATAAATGGTTCCAGCTTCAAGCGTGGAAGGCATTTGAGGAGGAGGCGTAACTGAAAGCAGCACCTCAGCATCTATTTGACCTTGAACATTTTCAGCGGTATACATACCTGGGTGAATACCTGCAGCTGCTAACCAATATCTAATTTCATAATTATGCGTTGAAACAGGAAAAACCATTCCCATTTTAAATGGTTTCCCATCGTTTTTGTAATCGTCTATAACAGGTTTCAACGCGTCAGCTGAAATGGGGTGAATAGGTTTACCATCTGAACTTTTAGGAACATTTGGTTTCATTTTTGACCAAACATCGTTGGAGACTGTAATACCGTTTCCATTGAGATCCATTGAAAATGGTGTGACAAGATCAGCTTGGCGACCAAAACCAGCACCTGCAGCAATTGGCTGACCAGCTAACATGTGAGAACCGTCTAGCTGTCCATCGATCACACGGTCTAATACATTTTTCCAGTTGGATTGTGCTTCAACGGAAACAAATAAACCTTCATCTTCAAAGAAACCTTTTTCCTTAGCAATAGCTAATGGGGCCATATCGGTTAGTTTGATAAACCCGAAAGTCAATTGAGGCTTTTCGATCTCCAATGTTATTGTTGAAACCTCAGTGCTTGATTCGGCAGCCTTCTTTTTTTTACTATTTCCTGAGCAAGAGAAAATAATAATTGATAATGGAAGAATCCAAATTGATTTTTTGATTAATGCTTTCATATTAAATTATTTTTAAAAATTAAACTAAGTATTAACACTTAGATACGTATACAAATTTAAAAGAGCATTATGAAATAAATTATGTGGTATAAAGTAAATAAACAGCTTTTTATGCAATATAAGATATGCTTAAAACAACTATATAAACTGATAAATTGCATGTTTTAATCTTAAAAACTTGATAAAAAGTAATTTAACAATTGAAAAAGAGGCTACTTAGTTAAGTAAATTAAATAAGTATTGATATCTAAAAAGTCGAGTAGTTAACTATTGATGAAGAAATTGTGCTCCGAAATTTCTTTACTTAGATTTTCGACATTCACAATTTTAATTCTTTTTCCCAGTGTTTGAATCTGCTCTTCTTTTTTTAAAGAAGAAAGTGTTCTTATAACTTGTTCTTCAGTAGTTCCTGCAAATCCAGCAATCTCTTTTCGACTTAGCTGAAGGTTTAGATATCCTTTTAGATTTTCACCAAATTTTCGGTTTATATATAATAAGGTGTCAATTACTTTTTCACGAACAGTCATTTGGGCAATGGCCTTTACCTTAGATTCTGATTTACTTAACTCATCAGCATAAAACATCATAAAGTCATATGTTAAGTTCGGAATTTCACGTAACATTTTTTCTAGTGTAGCATTGGAGAAGTTGCACAATACTGTATCATCAAGCGCAAGTGCACTAATTTCGTATTGTCTTTTTGATCCAAAACCACGATGCCCTACAATTTCACCTTCGGTAACAAACCTTAAGATTTGTTCTCTTCCATTGATACCGGTTTTTAAAACTTTAGCTTTTCCTTCACAGATAAAAAATAATCCACTAACAGGGGTTCCTTCAAGAATGAACTGCTGACCCTTTCGACAAAACAATATATTAATAGAATCAATAATGCTTAATAGGTAATCGTCAGGGACATTTTTTTTAATAATATCAACCTTGTTAATGTACGATAAGGGATTGTTATGAGCTTTTTTAATCATAATTAAGTATGCTAATTAATGAACAAGATCTCACATGATTAAACAAAAAAATAGATATCTAAGTATTTTTATGAAATTCCTAAAAATATGATCTCTTTTTATTAATGTTGAAAATATGAAGGTACATTTTTAACGTTTAAAACGCATAAAATGTTTTTGATAAAAGAGTATCAATT
>CAJWGK010000033.1 GCA_913030895.1 uncultured Flavobacteriaceae bacterium
TATAAAGGAAGAATTGGTAAAAAATTATCTCTAGGGGTTGATTTTTATTATGCTGCTAGAAAAGGATTTACTGAATTTACTGGAGTAGGCCCTACATATATGTTAACTGGGGGTGATTTAGTTGGAACATGGCCAACTACTGTTGGACAAGATTTAATTTCTGATCCTGGTATGCAAGCTGCTGCTGCGGGATATGTACAAGCTGCTTACGCTGGAGCTGGTCTTCCAGCCTCAGGCTTACCTGCTGCAACTTCAATTGCTCTTGGACTTCCTAGTTCTGGTCTCGCATTATTATTAGCCCCTGATGGAGCATTACCCCCATCAAACTTAGCAACTCTTGGGCTTTTAAACCTAATTAGCGGACAAGTTGCTGGAGGATTTACTCAAGCTGGTCAATTATTAGACGGAGAGATTAATCCACTGGCATTTGGAGCGATTTCATCAAATAGAGCCCCAAATGACGGCGTAACTCATATATCTTCTGGATACAGGCAATATCCAAATGTTACACGAAGCCATTGGGGTGCAGATGTATCAGCTGAATATTATCACAATGAAAATTTATCGCTTTGGGCCAATTATTCTCATGTTAGTCAAAATCAATGGATACCAGGTGAGGCCAACGACGACGACCTTCCCTTTCCAAGTTATTTAAATACTCCAATGAATAAATATAGAGGTGGATTTAGATTTAATGCTGATAATGTTAGAGCGAGTTTGTCTTATCAGTATGATACTGCATTTTTCTCGAACTTTGGGGCTGGTCTAGGAGGTGACACCCCAGAAAGACATACTTTCGACGGAAATATTGGTTTTCAAATTATTGATGGGGTATTTTTTGATATTCAGGCAACCAATCTTTTGGACCGTGAATATCGTCAGTATCCAGGACTTCCTATTATTGGAAGAAGAGTTTTGTTCAAAACAACTATTAACTTCTAGAACTAATCAATTGTTAAAAAAGCATCCATTTGGATGCTTTTTTTTCTTTGTGATTTTAATTTATTTAACAGATGTTTAAATTAAAAAAATATTTAAGTGAATGTTTAGTGTTAAGGGACAAGTGTGTATAGTTACAGGTGGTGCCAAAGGTATTGGAAAAGCAATCTGTGAAATTTTCTGTAAATCAGGAGCTACTGTTGCCCTTTGGGATATTCTAGAAAGTGGACAAGAAACCTGCAATAAAATAATTGAAGAAGGTGGGGATATTTTTTTTCAAAAAATCAATATTACAGATCCTAAATCTGTTGATCAAGGTGTTGCGAAAATTATTGATAAATACGGTAAAATTGATATTCTTATTAATAATGCTGGAGTTGTTAAGGATAGATCATTCACTAAAATGTCTAAAGAGGAGTGGGATACAGTAATTGATATTAATCTCAATGGTATTTTTTTGGTAACTAAAGCAGTTTTTTCAATAATGAAAAAGGCAAGATACGGAAGGATTATATCCGCTTCTTCTATTAATGGTTTTGCTGGAGCGTTTGGACAAGCTAATTATGCTGCCACTAAAGCAGGAATTGTTGGATTTACAAAAGTATTATGTAAAGAGGGGGGAAAATATGGAATTACTGTTAACTCTATTGCACCTGGCCATATAGAAACTGACATGACAAATAAAATGCCTACTGAAATGATCAAATCAGCAATTAAAATGATTCCTTTGGAAAGAGCAGGTACCCCTGAGGAAATTGCCTATGCTTATTTGTTTTTAGCATCTAAAGAGGCCAGCTTTATTAATGGTATTACACTTCATGCCAATGGTGGAGCCTTAACAATTTAGAGCCCATTTTAATTGATTGGAATTATAAGTTTTAATAGTATTTTAAATTGTTAAGATTACTTTGATTTAATAAAGCCTATCTGTTGCATTTATTTATGGCTAAACATTATATTTACACTCGAATTGAGAAACTATACTACCGAAATAAATACAAATTATGGCTAAACCCGTTGGAACCGTTTCACAGATTATAGGTCCTGTTGTAGACGTTACATTTTCTGGAGAAGAAAATGCCCTTCCCAAAATTTACGATTCATTAGAAATTTCAAAAAGTGACGGCAGCAAGTTAGTACTTGAAGTTCAGTCACACATTGGTGAAAATACTGTTAGAACAGTCTCGATGGACTCCACTGATGGTCTGAGTAGAGGAACTGAGGCAAAGGCAACGGGAAATCCCATTCAGATGCCCATTGGGGAATCCGTATATGGACGACTTTTTAACGTAATTGGTAGTGCTATTGACGGTTTAGGAGATTTGCCAAAGGACGGCGATCAGGGATTGCCCATTCACCGTGAAGCACCAGCTTTTGAAGACTTATCAACCTCGACTGAGGTTTTATTTACAGGTATTAAAGTAATTGATCTGATTGAGCCTTATGCAAAAGGGGGTAAAATTGGTCTTTTCGGAGGTGCCGGAGTAGGCAAAACTGTATTGATCCAGGAATTGATCAATAACATTGCCAAAGGACATGGAGGACTTTCTGTATTTGCTGGAGTAGGTGAGAGAACAAGAGAAGGAAATGATTTACTCCGCGAAATGTTGGAGTCTGGTATTATTAAATATGGAGACGATTTCTTACATTCTATGGAAGAAGGCGGATGGGATTTGACTAAAGTAGATAAAAAAGCTATGTTGGAATCCAAAGCGACCTTTGTTTTTGGACAAATGAATGAGCCTCCAGGTGCTCGTGCTCGTGTGGCTTTATCTGGATTAACGATCGCGGAATATTTTAGAGATGGAGCTGGAGACGGTCAAGGAAAAGATGTTCTTTTCTTTGTCGATAACATTTTCCGTTTTACTCAGGCAGGATCTGAAGTATCTGCTCTACTGGGGCGTATGCCCTCTGCTGTGGGTTACCAACCTACATTAGCAACTGAAATGGGAGCGATGCAAGAGCGAATTACCTCCACAAAAAAAGGGTCTATTACCTCTGTACAAGCAGTATATGTTCCAGCGGATGACTTAACGGATCCAGCACCAGCGACTACTTTTGCTCACTTAGATGCGACTACTGTATTGTCTCGTAAAATTGCTGAGTTGGGTATATACCCTGCGGTAGATCCACTAGATTCAACTTCGCGTATTTTGACTGCGGATATTTTAGGGGATGAGCATTACAACTGTGCGCAAAGAGTAAAAGAGTTATTGCAGCGCTATAAAGAATTACAAGATATCATCGCCATCTTGGGGATGGAGGAACTTTCGGAAGAAGACAAACTCGCAGTTTTTAGAGCTAGAAGAGTTCAACGTTTCTTATCTCAACCTTTTCACGTTGCCGAACAATTCACAGGTATTCCAGGGGTTTTGGTTGATATCAAAGACACCATCAAAGGTTTCAACATGATTATGGATGGAGAGCTAGACCACCTTCCCGAGGCTGCTTTTAACCTTCAGGGAACCATTGAGGATGCCATTGAGGCCGGTGAAAAAATGTTAGCCGAGGTATAATGTATTTAGAAATTGTATCCCCAGAGGCCACCCTGTTTAGTGGTGAGGTTGATTCGGTTACTGTACCTGGCTCGGCTGGAGCCTTTCAAATGTTAAATAATCACGCACCAATTGTTTCAACTTTAAAAGAGGGAACCGTCAAAATATCTGGTAAGATGGATTTGCACGACTCGATTAAAGATAAATTCGAACAGGAAGACGCCAATACTACCCTGTTTAAAATCAATTCGGGAACCGTTGAAATGCGAAACAACAAATTAATCCTACTCGCGGATTAAACTTAATTTTTATTTTTCTCCAAACTATGAAAAACTATTACACTAATTTATTGTGTATTTTTTTTGGGGTGACATTAGTTTTTTCGCAAAATCAAAAAACTAAGGATTCGCTTTCAACACAAAAATTGTCGGAAGTAATTTTAACTTCCAATCGTTTAGAAATTCCATTTAGTCAAAACTCGAAGACCGTTCAACTGATCACTGCCGATCAAATTCGCCAAAGTGGGGTCACACATCTCGTTGACCTACTGCAGCAAGTTTCTGGCGTAGATATAAAAAGAAGGGGAGCTGGTGCTGCTCAAGCAGACCTGAATATTCGTGGAGGGACTTTTGACCAAACCTTATTGCTTATAGATGGTATAAAGTTAGAGGATGCTCAAACTGGTCACCACACCCTCAATTTTCTTCCCCCACCAGAAATGATCGAACGTATTGAAATTATAAAAGGGCCTGCTGCAAGAGCATATGGTCAAAATGCTTTTACTGGAGCGATAAATATCGTAACCAAAAAAGAAGCCCCTAAACGCCTGACCCTGAACCTTCAAAAAGGAAATTATGATCAAACCAATGGGTCTATAATGATTGGAAGTAGCAATGAAAAAACTAGCGTAATTGGATTTATTTCTAAAAACACCTCTGACGGCTATCGTCATAATACAGACTATGACCAAAATAATTACTTTATCAAGTCAACATTTAATCGGCATAAAACTCCTATTGACCTGATAACAACATTTTCAGGAAGAAAATTCGGTGCGAATGGCTTTTATGCTACACCATCTGCCACAGAACAGTATGAGGAAACTCAAGCTAGCTTAATCGCCCTATCGCAACGCTACACAAAAGGAAATTGGATACTTAAACCCAAAGTCTATTGGAGAAGGGGACAAGACATGTATGAATACATCCGAAATAAACCAAATATTTATCGCAACCTTCATATCACCAATAAGGTAGGTGCGGCTTATGATGTGTCGCTTTCCTCTGATCTTGGGATTACAGGGATGGGGATTGACCTTTCTCGAGTTAGTATCCAAAGCAATAACTTAGGCAATCGCAACCGAACCATGACCAATTTTTTTTTAGAACATCGCTTCTACTTATTTGACAATAAAGTTGATATTACTCCTGGGGTTACTGCTAATTATTTTTCTGATTTCGGGTGGCATAGTTTCCCTGGAATTGATTTTGGGGTACAGCTCAATTCAAAAACGCGCCTCTATGGAAACTTAGGATCTACTTTTCGAATCCCCACCTACACAGATTTCTTTTATTCAGACAGCACTACCATAGGTAATACTGATTTAAAACCAGAAGAAGCCAATTCAAGTGAAATTGGTGTCAGACTTTCAACCGCCATGTTTAGTGTTTCGTTTGCTTACTTTAACCGAAAAGCTAAAAATTTAATCGATTATGTAAAGACCACTGAAGATGCTCTTTGGAAGGCAGAAAACATCCAAGAAGTTAATACCAGTGGATTAGACTTTGAGTTAATCTATACCATCAACATCAATAATTTGAGACATCAATTTAAAATCAATTATTCCTATTTAAAAAACGAATTAAAAAACAGCAGTTTTAACTTTTCAAAATATGCCATAAACAACGATTTAAAGCACCATTTAGTCGGTACTTACAGCTTACCTTTAACTAAAAAATGGGGGGCATTTTTTGTTTACAAGTATGTTGAGCGGACTTCAGGCGATGCTTATATAGTAGTGGATTGTTCCACTCGTTGGTCACTTGATGTGTTTGAGTTAAGTCTTTATTTCAATAACATATTTAACAAAAAATATTGGGAATCTAATCTTGTTCCTATGCCAAAAGGCAACGGTCTGATAGGCTTGCGTTATTCCTTTTGATGCTCCAATCTTAAAATATTTTCCATGATTAGTTCGGTTTCCCATCCTCGGTATTGAAGCGCATTCCATACCTTTTTCTTCTTTATCTCCAAAGGGCTATTTCCATTAGATTTCCAAAACTTTTCTGAAAGCGATTTACAGCAATCTAAGTAATCCTTATCAGATATTTCCTTCAATGCATTTTTTATATTCCAATCCGAAATATCCCGCATTTTTAACTCCCTAATGAGTCTTTTCTTCCCCCACTTTTTTATGTTGAATTTTCCGCGGACGAAGCTCTCCGCAAAACGAGTTTCATTAAGATAGTTTTCTTGAATTAATCTCCCAATGACTGTATCTGTCTTATTTCCATACACTCCAAGGTCTCTGAGTTTTTGGGTAACTTCTTTATGACATCGCTCTTGATAAGCACAATAATGCTCGAGCTTTTTTTGAACCTCAATAAGCGACAGTGAATCTTCTGATGGAACCATATTCAAAAATAATAAGTTTTTCATTCATTAAATTGAATCACCAAATCATTAATAATGGGTAAAGGCGATAAAAAAACAAAACGCGGAAAGATCATTAAAGGAACAAATGGCGCTCGTCGTCGTCGAAAAAAAAAGGTCAGTCGTTGAGTTGAACTCTATTTAAGTTTATCTATATTGAAATATTATTATTCAATTATAGGTGCAGTCCGTTTTAAGTCAATACACAGCATATCTTCAGTCCAAGGGGTTCAGCTTTATAGATTATCAAAGCCTCCATCATTGGAGCATTACTGAAATTGATCTTTTTTGGGAGTCCATTGTAGATTTCTTTCAGATTACCTTCGACAAAGCGTATATCTCAACATTTAGGCGTGGATCGAATTTTCGAAATACTCAGTGGTTTAATGGCGGTCAAATAAGTTATGCCCACCATGTTTTTAGGTCTGCTAATGATCAATCTCCAGCAATTAAATATCAAGATGAAAATGATCATTATCAAGAGATAAGTTGGAATGCACTTGCCCAAAAGACTTTGATATTTCAAAAAATATTGATTCAAAATAATGTCAGTTTTGGTGATAGAGTAGTCGCCTATTGTTGCAATACTCCTGAGACAGTAGCTGCATTTCTTGCCGTTAATTCTATTGGAGCCATATGGTCATCTTGCTCCCCTGAATTTGGCTATGAAGCTATTTTAGATCGTTTTGATACCATCAATCCAACTTTCCTTTTTTATCACGCTCATTATAATTATAATGGTAAAGCCATAAAGGCAAATCAAACAGTAGAAAAATTAAAAAATAATTTACTTTCATTAAAGGGAATTCTCAACCTGAACGATTATCAAGAATTTAAAGACCCTTTGCAAGAGGTAAAAATAAATTATAAGCCTGTCCCTTTTGATCATCCCATATGGATATTATTTTCCTCAGGCACCACAGGGAGACCTAAAGCAATAACACACCGAACGGGCGGAATTATATTAGAGCACTTCAAAGCCTTAGCCATTCATCAGGACGTAAGGGAAAAAGAAAATTATTTTTGGTATTCCACCACTGGGTGGATGATGTGGAACTACGCGCTCAGTAGTTTACTTCTAGGTGGTATACTTTGCATTTATAATGGCTCACCCACTTATCCTGACAACGGAGTGTTATGGCGTTTTGCTGAAAAGGCCAAGATCAATCATTTTGGACATGGAGCAGTCTATTTTGATGGAATCACTAATCAAACACCAAAGGAACTCCGCAATAAAGATTGGTCATCACTTAAGACCATCGGCTCCACAGGGTCGCCTTTATATAAAAAAACACATGAACAACTAAATAAAATTTTTCCCCTGCAAAAGATACTGTCCGTAAGTGGTGGAACTGATGTTTGTACAGCTTTCATTGGAGGAAATCCAAACCTACCCATTGTTCCAGGGGAAATACAATGCAAAATGTTGGGCGTAGCAGTAGAGGTATGGGGTGATGACGGTAAAAAGCTTTTAAATACTATGGGGGAACTGGTTGTTACTCAGCCCCTGCCTTCAATGCCAGTTTATTTGTGGGATGATCCAGATTTTAAAAAATACAAACAGAGTTATTTTTCAAAATATGGAAACGTATGGAATCATGGGGATTGGGTGACAGAAACGCTTAATAGTGGGATCATCGTTCACGGAAGGTCAGATGCTACCCTAAACCGATTTGGTGTTAGAATCGGATCTTCCGAAATATATAAGGCTGTAAATGCCATGACTGAAGTTATCGACAGCTTAATCATCCATATAAAAGATGAAAATACAGATGAGTTAATTTTATTTATCCAAGTTGAAAAAAATATAACTCCAGAAAAAATTAAATTGTTAATAAAGGAACAATGTTCTCCACGACATGTTCCCGATAAGGTTTATGAGATTCCAGAAATCCCTTATACTATAAGTGGCAAAAAAATAGAGGTACCCATTAAGAGAATATTAATGGGTGCAGATATTGACCAAGTCATAATTAGGGACTCTCTCAGGAATCCCAGTGCAATAGACTATTTCGAGAACTTTACCCTTTAAATTATTTAGTTGAAAAAAAGCATAAAAAAACCGCCTTGGTAACAAGGCGGTTTTTAATTATCTAGTCCGGAGTAGTCTTCTATTTTTATCTAAAAATCTAAACTCCAAATACAGGTAAGCATCACGGGGTACAACACGTACCCATCTTTTGTGTTTAATGAACCAGTTGGTCCGGATGGAAGGGACTCCGCTGGTTAGATAGGCGGCCAAAAAAGGGTGGATATGTAAAAATAACTCCTTCTTTTTGTGGTGCCTATGCTCGACAATCTTGTCAAGCTCTGCGTTGATTTTATCAATTAAAACAATCGGCGCCTCTACTTCTCCATTTTTATTGGGATTAGGCTCTCTTGTTTTGATATTCATCTCAGGGCGAACCCTTTGACGTGTGATTTGAATTAATCCAAATCGACTGGGCGGTAGAATTTTGTGTTTTGTTCTATCACCTTTCATCTCCTCGCGGAGATGTTCAAATAATTTTTTGCGATTCTCGTTTTTGTTGAGGTCGATAAAATCGACGACAATTATGCCCCCCAAATCCCTTAACCTTACTTGTCTGGCAATTTCACTAGCAGCAATTAGATTCACATCCAAGGCGGTTTGCTCCTGAGACTTGGCCTTGTTGGATCTATTGCCACTGTTGACATCGATTACATGAAGGGCCTCGGTATGTTCAATTACCAAATAGGCTCCCTTTTGCATGGAAACGGTCGTGCCAAAAGCGGTTTTGATTTGTCGCTCGACTCCGAAATGATCGAAAATGGGCTTAGAATTATTTCTGAAATACTTAACGATAGATACTTTATCGGGAGCAATTGTCTTTAAGTAATCCTTTATTTCATTCTGCATTTCTGGGTCATCCACGTGTATACCCGTAAAATCATTGTCGAAAATATCTCTAAGGATAGAGGATGATCGATTGATTTCACTGAGAATTTTAGTGGGGTACTTATCTATTTTCGAAAATTTCTCACATAAATTTTTCCATCGACTTAAGAGTTGTTGTAAATCTGCATCAAGTTCTTTGACCTTTTGATTATTGGCCACAGTTCTGATGATTACTCCAAAGCCTTTTGGACGAATGCTTTTTACCAGTTTTTTCAAACGGTTTTTTTCAGCATTACTCTCGATTTTTTGCGAAATAGAAATGCGATCTGAAAACGGGATTAAGACCATAAACCTTCCTGCCAAGGACAATTCAGAGCTAACTCTTGGTCCTTTGGTAGAAATAGGTTCTTTGACAATTTGAACAAGAATATTTTGTTGGGGTTTTAAATAATCTTGTATGGAACCATCTTTAGGTATTTCCTTTTCAAAACGAAAATTCTTTAAAGAATAATCTTTGGTTTTACCTGAGCTTACCAGTTTAAAAAATTTTAATAAAGAAGGTAAGTTTGGGCCTAAATCGTGATAATGAAGAAAGCCATCTTTTTCATGACCAACATCTATAAATGCAGCGTTTAGACCTGACACAGGTTTTCTGATTTTGGCGGCATAAATGTCGCCTACCGAAAACTTGTTACTATCCACTTCTTTATTGAGCTCAATTAATTTTCCATCCTTGAGCAGTGCAAAATCAACAGCAGAGGAATTCGATCGTATAATCAATTCTTTATTCACTCTGATTAATTTTAGTAACAGTAGCCCAATGGGCTACGGTTGTTAAACAATAAATATTCAGGATTTTCCTGATGATACTACACGAGGTAGTATCAATTATCAATGAACTTTGGATATATATTTAAGTGTATTTCCAAACACTATTTTTTCTTGTGGCGGTTCGCTCTTCTACGCTTCTTTCGTTTGTGCGTGGCTACCTTATGCCGTTTTCTTTTTTTACCACTTGGCATAGTTAAACTTTAAGTTTGTTTTATGATTGATTAGTTTCTGCAACTTCTACTTTTGATTTGACACCGTTGACAAATACTTTTGCTGGTTTAAATGCAGGGATATTGTGTGCAGGTATTTTAACTGCTACATTTTTAGAGATATTTCTTCCTGTTTTTTCAGCGCGAGTTTTAATAATAAAACTCCCAAATCCACGGAGATATACGTTTTCACCATTTTCCAGTGAGTTTTTAATCTCATTCATAAACTTTTCAACCGTGGCTTGAACATCTGTCTTATCAATACCCAGCTGATCAGATATACTGCTTACAATATCAGCTTTTGTCATTTTTAAATAATTTCAATTAACATTAACCTTTTAAAAGGCTTGCAAATATAAAAATTAAAATGATAATTCATTCAGACTTACCTTGTTTATCTTTACAAAGTGATTTCCGGCTAAAGCGCTGATTTTCTCTTATGAGCTTTAATGAAAAATTGTTATTATGGTTTCAAGATTATCGAAGGACATTTCCTTGGAGAGAGAACAACCAACCCTACAACGTGTGGTTGTCTGAAATCATTTTACAACAGACTCGTGCAGCACAGGGATTGCCATACTATCAAAAATTTATTACCACCTTTCCTGATGTTCATTCATTGGCAAAAGCTGAGGAAGAGCAAGTTTTGAGACTTTGGCAAGGATTAGGGTATTACTCTCGAGCCAGAAACCTTCACGCTACAGCAAGAGAAATTGTCAGCAAATACAAAGGACAGTTCCCCGAGAATTTTGATGAAATTAAAAAACTTAGGGGAATCGGCGACTATACCGCTAGTGCAATAGCTTCAATATGTTATGGACAACAGCAGGCAGTAGTTGACGGGAACGTTTATAGGGTTCTATCAAGGATTTTTGGAATGGACACCCCAATTGATGCTACAGGGGCTCACAAGATTTTCAAAAGTAAATCTACCGAGTTGATGTCTGGAGCTCCCTCAGGGGACTATAATCAAGCATTGATGGAATTTGGTGCATTGCAATGCACCCCCAAGCAACCGGATTGTAAAAATTGTATCTTCAATAAAAATTGTGTTGCGTATCAGCAAAATCTGGTTAACTCCCTTCCAGTAAAGACAAAAAAAATAAAAGTTAAAAAGAGATTTTTAAATTATATAATTCTCATTGATGGGGATGGAAAAACTGTTTTGGAAAAAAGAACTCAAAATGATATTTGGAAAAATTTATACCAATTTCCATTGATTGAGCAATCAAACCATTTACAAAAGATCAATGGGAACTCTCTGGATAGCTTATTAATAAGGTATGGAATTGAAAGAGATTACTTTCTTGAAAAATGGAATAATCAGCCCATTATTCACAAATTAACCCATCAACATTTGGAGATTAATTTTTGGATTTTAAAAACTCAAAAAATAGGTTTATTAAGCCTTAATTGGGCCAGTATAGATCAATACCCGATGCCTAAGGCACTTCAAAATTTCAAAGAGAATTTTTTATTAACTGATTGTGATTCATTACATTTGAAATACTAATCCAAAAATCTTTTATCATGAATGGGACATTAAACAAAGTTATGTTAATTGGTCATCTAGGCGATGATGTTAAAATCCACTATTTCGATGGTGGAGGCTGTGTAGGAAGATTCCCTCTTGCTACAAATGAGGTTTATACCAACAAAACTTCTGGAGAAAAAGTTACCAATACTGATTGGCACAATATAGTATTGCGAAACAAGGCTGCAGAAATTTGTGAAAAATACCTCAGTAAAGGAGACAAGATCTACATCGAGGGAAGGCTCAAAACAAGAAAATGGCAGGATCAAGATCAGAAAGACAGATATACCACTGAGATCAATGTGGATGAATTCACTTTTCTGAATACCAAAAAGACTGAAGCAGCCAGCGACCAAGCTCCTTCTTCAAGTCCACCTGCTGTGGAGGATAGTCCCACAGAGGATGATCTTCCATTTTAATTAAAGCAAATATTAATTGGATCCTGACCCCTCAAGTTTATTGATAACTTCTTTTCAATTGCAAGGCTCGTTTGTAATTCAATTGATTTCTTTGCTAATTTTATTAATCGCATCAGGGCTCATTTCTGGTGCTGAGGTAGCTTTCTTTTCTCTAACTAAAGAGCAATTAGAATCTGAAGATGAGCAATCCTCTAGACAGATGGAGCTAACCCAAAAATTGCTAAGTGCTCCAAAACGACTTTTAGCAACTATATTGATCGCCAACAATTTCATCAATATCGCTATCGTTTTGCTATTTGCGATTATCGGAGAAGTATTTTTTGGTTCGATCAATAATCCATTGGTCGTTCTATTCATTGAAATAGGATTAATTACTTTACTCATTTTATTTTTTGGAGAAATTTTACCTAAAGTTTATGCCAATAGAAATGCTTTGAATTTTTCAAAAACTATGGCGCTACCTATTTATACTATTGATCGGTATCTGTTATTTTTTTTGACCATACCTATGAGTAAAATCACCCGCTTTATGGAATCTCGGTTGGCACAAAAAAACAATGAATTTTCGATTGATAAATTGTCTCAAGCGTTGGAATTGACCGACGAGGACGAAACGACAAAGGAGGAACATAAAATACTCAAAGGGATAGTCAACTTTGGAAATACAGATACCAAACAGGTCATGTGTCCTCGTATTGATGTATTTGCCTTATCTGAGGATATGGATATGGAAAGTATTTCTCCCTTAATTTTAGAAAATGGGTTCTCAAGAGTGCCGGTTTATACTGAAAATATGGATAATGTTATTGGGATTTTGTACACCAAAGATCTTCTTCCTCATTTGGAAACACCAAATTTTAAATGGCAAAAGCTGTTAAAACCCCCTTTTTACGTGCCGGAGAACAAGAAGTTGGATGATCTACTCAGAGAATTTCAACAGAAAAAAATTCATCTTGCTATTGTGGTCGATGAATATGGAGGGACTTCAGGAGTGATAACTCTTGAAGACGTAATAGAAGAAATTGTTGGAGATATTAGTGATGAATTTGACGATGAAGAGTTAATCTACTCAAAATTGGACGACCATACCTATGTGTTTGATGCTAAAATTAACCTTAAAGATTTTTATAAAGTCATTGAACTAGAAGACTCTGAGGGTTTTGAAAAAGCCAAAGGAGAATCCGAGTCACTTGCAGGCTTTATTCTTGAGGTAGCTCAGGTATTCCCAAAAATGGGTCAAGTAATTTTATATGATTCTTATCAATTTGTTGTAGAATCTGTGGATCGAAAGAGGATTAAGAGAGTTAAGGTTATTTTACCCCAAAAAGCATGACAAACTCCCTTAAGGCAATTTACTTTTTAGGAGCAATTATTCTTCTTTTACAGGCCTGTGAGTCTTTGCATCAACCCAAACCCAAAGCCATGTTAAGCCTTAATTATCCTACTCCTGAGTATAAAAAAACGCTTGGTAATTATCCTTTTGATTTTGAATTCAATCAACTGGCACAATTAAAAAAATCAAATAAACGGGCTCCTGATTTATATTACCCTAACATGAAAGCGACCCTTTACCTCTCCTATGTAATGGTTCAAAATAATATTGATTCTTTATTGAATGATGCCTATAAATTGCCTGGAAAGCACATGATCAAAGCTCAAGAAATACCTGAGAGGGTTTTTGTGGCACCTGAACATGAAGTCTATGGTACTTTGTTTTCTGTTGTCGGAAACGCTGCCTCGCAATTACAGTTTTTTCTTACCGATTCCACCGACAATTTTCTCGTGGGGTCATTGTATTTCTATTCCAGGCCAAACTATGATTCAATTATGCCTGCTGCAAGGTACTTGGAAAGAGATGTGATCCACCTAATGGAGACCCTCCGTTGGAAAAATTAATCTATTAATTCTAAATCAGTTACTGAGTAGTCGTCACTTGTATTCAGTACAACTTGAGTAATATCATTAGGGCTCAATAGTTCAGCATCAAATGTCAATACAGCTTTCTTGGTTTCGAAATCAACTTTAGCCAATTTGATCCCAGCAGTTTTATTAAGATTTTTTTCAATCGTTGCAGCACAGCCGATGGCACACATCATTCCTTCGATGTTCATCGCCATTTTTTTGGGGGATTTAAATGCAACTTCAACAACAGCTTCTGAGGAATTTATCAAAACTGTTTTTGGAGCTTGATTGTTTTTACATGCAGCTAGTGAAAGTGCTAAAAGTACTGCGACAATGATGCTGTATTGTATTTTTTTCATGGCGTAAAGATAAAAAAAGCAATCCTTTAAATAATGCTGCTTCAATATTATTCAAATAGATGCGGTGCTAATGGTTCATTTAGGGTGATAGAAATTACTTTGAAATCTATTTTTTGCGGACCCATATCTTGAGTGATTTTTTGCGGGAAAAGGATTCCATCTATCGCCTGGTAATCACCATACATTTTTGTGATATTAACCACTCTACCTTGCATGTCTGAACTTTCAACTTCCTGAATTTTATGATAATCTGTGGTACTGTAATAGACGGTTTTATCATCTGACCATTTAATTTCATAGGCATTAATCCCATTTAAACTGACAATTCCTTTAAGTTTAATTTGCTCTGGTTTTATGTTTAACTCAGGAAAAATATCAGCACTTTCAAGCGCTTTATCTAATTCTTTTCCTTTCATTTCTGTTTTTTGACCACGGACTTCGTTATAACCTGTGGTTTGATTTAAAACGGTTTTTTGCATGACATTACCCATCATTTTGACTTCAACTAAAAGCTGGTTTTTATCGGTTTGCTTATTGGAAACTTGAATGCTCATTCCTTGCATGCTAGCTTCAAGAAATGAAAATATTGTTTTCACACCTTTTAGCCGCTCCCTACCCCCAATGGCGTTAATATAACCGTCTATGACTGTCTGCGCTGTTGTCCCCTCTGGCATTGGCTTGGAAAACTCAGGACGATCTGTAGAATTACCGTATTTGTCGTAATAGCTTACACCTAATTTTCTTCCATCAAAATCAATATTTTCAAGTGGCTTTAAAACATCACTACCTTTTCCGGTGACTACTACCCTTAAAATATGGGGGTTTAAATATTTTTTTGAAACCCGTAGAATATCCTCCTTGCTCACCTTTTCAATATTTTTTAATAAATCATTGTAAAAGTTATCTGAGAGTTGTTGGGTTTTTATATTATACGCAAAATTTGCTATGTTGGAGGGTTGCTCCATAGACATAATTAATGAACCAGCGTATTTCTTTTTAACCAAATCAAGTTCTTTTTCACTTACAATTTCTTTGGACATTTTTTGAATTTCATTAAGTAATTCAACCACTGAACTGTCAGTAACAGCATTCCGAACACTAGCAGAGGCTCTTAACCTCGACTTGGTCTTGTGATTGAAGGAATATCTTGAGTAGGAACCATAAGTAAAACCTTTATCCTCCCTTAGATTGAGGAAAAGACGCGCTTCAGCGCCACCTCCCAATATTTGATTTGCTATCAAAAGTGGATAATAGTCAGGGTTGTTTTTATCAATTGATGCGGTTGACAAAACCGAAACTTCAGACTGAACTGCATTGGGCATTTCCACAAAGGCAATTGCTGTTTGCTCTAGGTTTTTTGGGGTTTCAAATATTGGTTTGGTGATCTCTCCTTTTTCCCAGTTTCCGAAATACTTTTGCGTTAATTTTTTTGCAGTTATAAAATCGATATCTCCAACGATTATTACATAAGCATTTTGAGGATTGAATCGCTGGCGATAAAGCTGTTTAACATCTGATATTTCGACGTTTTTTACGCTTGTTTCTGACGCATATTCACCATAGGGATGGTTCTTGCCATAGGAAAGAAGGTTTTCTACTCTTCTAGCAGCTGTTTTGACATCCTTTTCATTTGCTTTAATCCCCTCTAATAATTTATCTTTTTCCTTTTCGAATTCCTCCAGTAAAAAGTTAGGATTTAAAGTCGCATCCGCCATCATTTCAAAAACTCGAGGAAAATATCGACGCAATGCTCCAGCATTGGCGGATGATGAACTAAAACTCAAGCGCGCACCCATGAAGTCTATTTCTTCCTCAAAATCGTCTTTGAGAATATTCTTAGAGCCTTTGCCCAACATAACGCCCAATAATGATTGAAGTCCCGTTTTATTTTTTGCTAAATAAAGTGGGTTATCAATTCTCAGGGAAACCGAAACCCTTGGAAGCTTGTCATTCTCTACAACCAAAAGGGTGAGCCCATTATCGAGCTTGTATTCTTGAGGTTCCCCGAAATTGATTTCTGGTGCAGGGGCTGGCTTGGGCTGAACAGATCGATTGACCTGGGCGAAAGTAAATACACTGCTCAAAAGAGCAATGCTTAAATGTAGTTTAAAAGCGCTCATTATTCTTTTTCTTTTTGAGATTCGGGTAAATAGTGTAATTCCAGTCTTCGGTTAGGTTGGAGGTAATGCTGTGCTACTGATCTGATTTCTTCTCGAGTAATCGATTTGTAGAGGTCTAATTCTTTATTGATCAAATCTGTATCTCCGTAAAAAGTGTAATATTCAGCTAGTGAATTTGCAATTCTTTCAACAGTACTATTAGCACTTACAAAACTGGATTCAAATTGATTTTGCAGTTTTTGATAGTCTTTTTCGGAAATCAATTCGGTTTGAATTTTATCGACCTCCTCGCTCATTTCTTCTATTAAAGTTTCTAGTTTGGTTGCTCCAATGGGTAAACTTAGAATGACATAAGTGCTGTAATCTTCATTACTAATATTAAATGCCGATACTTCTAATGACATTTTTTTTTCGTCTACTAATTTTTTATAGAGCTTAGAACTTTTTCCACCGCTGAGGTAAGTAGAAATCATATCCAAAACTCTGGCCTCTCTTGAATTACGTTTTGGAGTGCGATAAGCCAAAAATATAGCAGGAATCTGAATGTTTGGATCAAAGGCTTCTGCTTTGATGGTTTCCATTATATCTGACTCTCTCGGGAGTTTTCTTTCAATTTCTTTTCCTCGGGGAATGGTTCCAAAGTAATCATCAATCCATTTTTTGGTTTGAGTAATATCTATATCACCGGCTACGGTTAATACAGCATTGTTAGGGATATAATATTTTTTATTGAACGCCAAAAACTCACTTAATGTTGCAGCGTCTAAATGTTCCATTTTACCTATGGTGGTCTGTTTGTAGGGATGCACTTTAAACAAATTAGATTTGACTTTTTCGTTCCATTTCCCATAGGGACTATTGTCGTATCTCATTCTTTTTTCCTCTTTAACCACCTCATTTTGTGTATCAACACCGATTTGATTGATCACCGGATGAAGCATCCTTTCAGATTCCATCCAAAGCCCTAACTCTAAATTGTTAGAGGGGAAATTTTCGTAGTAATAGGTAAAATCATCTGTAGTGTATGCATTGTTAGAACCACCGTTTCCTGTCACTAAACTAAACCACTCTCCCCTTTGAATATTTTTGGTGCCCTCAAAGAGCAAGTGTTCAAAAAAATGAGCAAAGCCAGTTCGTTCTGGATTTTCATTTTTTGATCCAACGTGATAGAGCACAGAAGTAGTTACAATGGGAACAGAATTGTCTTGGTGCAGAATGACATGGAGCCCATTTTTAAGATCGTATTCTTCAAAACTCACTTTTTGACTAAATGAAAATGAAGCAGATAAAAGCATGAAAAGGCATGCTTGCAGTTTGAGATTTTTCATTGTTAAGATCAGGTTAAAAATTAATCTAAGTTAATGAATTTAATATAAAAGTTGGGGGGTTTAAAAGGAACTAACCATTAAATTGAAGTTAAAATTTAATACATTTGATTAGTACCAATCATTTTTGAATTAACGCAATGAAATTCATCTAATTATAAAAAATGAAAAATCACTTTTTATCCAAAACTTTGTTTCTTTTTGTGTTAACACAATCCTTATTTGGACAGGTGTTTTCGTACAAATCTGATCAAAATGGTCAAGAGGTCGAACATCGTATATTTATGGATGGGCAATATTTTGTAGCAACCGAATTCACCTCTAACCCCAATCAATTCATTAAGACTTTTGGAGGTTTTTACACGGATAATGGATCTGAAGTATTCGTTGATTTTGAGTTCAATTCAAACTTTTCTAAAGATAGTCTTAAATCGATTTCGATAAGTAATCGAGGGGATTGGCAAAAAATTTCCAAAAGCTCAAAACCACTACAAGGAAAGTGGCTGATGGCAGGTCGGGTGAATGGAGACACGGAACGAAGAAGAGCTACCAATCGACCAAGAAAGACAATGAAAATTCTTGTTGACGGTTACTTTCAGTGGATTGCATTCAACGCTGCCACATTCTCTTTTATGGGAACCGGAGGCGGGCGTTATACTGCTGAAAATGGAACTTATACGGAGTTTATAGATTATTTTTCTAAGGATAACAATAAAGTGGGGATATCACTTACGTTTGAATATTTACAAAAAAATCAAGATTGGCATCATAAAGGTTTTAGCAGTAAAGGAGATCCCCTGCATGAAATCTGGACATTTAGAAAACAATAACCATTGAGAATTTTTAATATCATTCCTGGGGCTTTCCCCTGGATTGTCTCATCTGCCTCCCTTCTCGCACTTTTTTATCCCCCTGCTTTCACTTGGTTTTCGGGAAATTTAATCACTTTTGGTTTAGGAGGAATCATGTTAGGAATGGGCTTGACCCTCAGCCTATCAGATTTTAGGGGGGTGACTCAAGCGCCCTCTTGGATATTGACGGGTTTTTTTCTTCAGTTTACGGTCATGCCATTTTTTGGATGGTTATTAGGTCACCTGTTTGATTTACCGCCATTTTTTGCTGTAGGGTTAATTTTGGTTTCCAGTTGCCCTGGTGGAACCGCCTCAAATGTCATTGTATTTCTATCTAAATCCAATCTAGCATTATCAGTAAGCATGACTGCACTTTCGACAATCGCTGCCATTATCATGACACCTCTATTGACCAGTACCCTCTCAGGGAATGATATTGATGTGGATGCAATGGGCCTTTTTTACAGCACCTTAAAAGTCGTTTTAATCCCCGTACTTTTGGGAGTTTTTATTAATACTAAATTACCCCGGCACACTGAAAAAATTAAATTTTACGCCCCCTCTTTTGCTGTGATTTTGATCACATTGATTGTGGCAAGTATAATCGGACAAGGCAAAGAAATTATTCTCAGTTCAGGCTTTTCATTGATTTTGGCCATTATGAGCCTTCACCTGATTGGGTTTATTTTGGGTTATTTTTTGAGTAAAATCCTTCTTAAAAATGAGGCGGTTAGCAGAACTATTTCTGTAGAGGTGGGGATGCAAAATTCAGGTTTGGGAGTCGTTTTGGCAAAAGAAAACTTTATCAATCCTGCGGTGGCCATTCCTTCTGCAATTTCTAGTTTAGTTCATTCTTTATATGGAAGTATTTTTGTAGCCCTGTTTAGAAAAAGGTCTTGAGCCTAGTATTATTTTTTGAGTTTTTTTTAAGGTAAAAATTTAATAGGTTGCTATCAAACCATAAATATTGTTACTTTGTTAGTAGAATTTAATTGTCTAAAACAACGCTGGTTTCCTGCGATATTAAAATAGTTATGACAGCAATGATTAAAAAAACATCTTGGCGCCCTTTACCTGATTTTCTGACAATTAAAGAAAGCAAGATTGAAGGGCTTGGGGTATTTGCCACCCGTGATCTACCAGAGGGCTTTGACTTAGGGATATCTCACATTTTTGATGAGCGTTTTCCCGATGGATACATTCGACTTCCCTTGGGGGGGTTTGTCAATCACCACGAAATCCCAAACTGTAATGCTGTCTTAGCTGAAGAAGATCAGCAAATGGGTAAGCTACGGCATATTCGAATTCAAGCACAAGTACCCATTTCTAAGGGGGAAGAAATTACCATTAAGTACATAATCAATCAATTGGAAGACCCCAACTGGGAGTTTGAATACGAGGTCTCCCAATAAAACGATCAACTTCATTTCTTGTAGAAATTAAAAAACCCGCCAAGTGAATCAAATAACTTTAGCGGGTTAAACCAATTAAACAAACAAAAATGAAGCTTATTATAAACGTCTTTTACAAAAGTACCCAGCAAAGTGTTAAGAAATACCTAAAGGAGGGTTAAATGGAAGTTAAAAAAAGGGCACCCAAGTGGATGCCCTAATATTAACCATAAATCAATTCAAAGAATGAATCAACGCCACAAAAGTAATTCCTAAATATCATTTAACATAGGATTGTTCATTTTTTTTGATAACCCAACGCACTGATTTCGTTAATAATATCAATATTTAACGTTTAATTATTCACTATAAAATTAGAAGCAATTTTTTAACATAAAGTTTGATGTTAAAACACCACAGAAAATGTAAATCGATCAAACTAATCCTTCAAGAAATTCAACCCATTTTTCTCTAAACAGATCAGGATTTAGTTTTAAGTATAATTTTTCAATTTTTTCTGAATCCTTTTGGATTTTTCCACCACTTTCAAAGTTTACGGCTTCGGGAAAATAATCATTCAGATGGACTGCCATGGTTTTATTTTTGACCTCTGTATGCCAACCAGAGGGGTCAATGTTTGGTGAAAAAATAGCAAATGTTGGTTTTGATAATCCCTTAGCGATGTTAATCGCACCGCCTTCATTCCCAATAACAGCGCTACAATGAGAGACCGTGACCATATAATCTCTGAGCGAATTTGGGGTCAGGTCCTCTTGAATGGCTTTTTTTGTCATAGGCTTAAGCAAACGGGTTAGCTTGTTAATTTCCTTTTTTTGATTGGGCATATAATTGAGAATCAAAGGAGCATTGGTGGTCTCATAAGCTAAGTCAATTAGAGGTGCTAAGTGTTCAATGGGGTAAGTTTTATTTTTTCCACTACCCATGGCAGCAATCATGATGGGTGTTTTATTTCCCTCAATGGTTTGCTCAAACTTCTTAGCGATTTCTTTTTTTTCCTGTTGCGTTAAATGAATTTCAAAATCTGTTATGCTTGCCGAATTTCCCATTACAGGTGCTAAGAGTTGCAAGCGGTGTTGGATTGAAAGTTGTAATTTTCCATAAGGTCTTTTCAGCCTTTTAACGGGTTTATTATATACCCAGCCGTTATAGGATTTTAAATATCCAATTTTGGTTTTAGCAGGGGTAAATTTTGTTATCAAAAGACTTTCCATTTTTCCATAGGCATCAATGATATAGTCATATTTTTTTTTTCGACAATTCCATAGAAATTTAATCAGTCCCCATTTGTCTTTTTTAAAGGTGTCTTTAAATACAATAATATTATCGATATAGGGGTTGTTTTGCAGCACAGCCAGCGTATGCTGGTTGGCTACAAAGTCGACGGTGGCATTTGGATTCCAAACCTTAAGATTTTTACAAATAAGGGTACTTAAAAGTACATCTCCGATCATTTTTTGTTGGATCACAAGTATTTTCATAAAGACCCTTTTAAAGGAAACAATTTAGTAAGTAATTCATTAATAATACGCCCTCTGGTCAGATGATTTTTTTTTCGTTAATAATTATTTAATGTTCGAGATCGAGTTATGACTTTGTCTTAACAAATCCATAAAATTTATCTAACAATGCCTCTATTTAATACAAATAGATTTGATTAAACAATTTTATAAACATGAAAAAATTACTATCAACTTTATTATTCTTTACTCTAATTGTAGCGCAAGCACAAACAACTGTGCTCAAAGGTAGGGTTTTGGATAAAAACAATTTTCCTCTTCCAGGCGCTATCATTCAGATCGAGTTAACTGGAGATGTAACAACCACCGATTTTAACGGGTTTTTCACCTTATTTTTGGAGGGTGATCAATCATCTACTGTCAAAATTTCTTACATGGGTTTTGAAACCATAGAGGAAGTTTTGGAGCCAAATTCAGGAGAATCTGTAGAGAAGCTTTTCGTATTAACGCCAACAGTAAATGAACTGAGCGAAGTAATTGTCTCGGGTTTTCAATCTGGGATTGTTAAGGCGATGAATAAACAAAAAGGCGATGTCAATGTAACAAATGTTATTTCATCCGACCAAACTGGAAAATTTCCAGACTCTAATATTGGTGATGCACTTAAGAGAGTTCCAGGGATCATGATGCAAAATGACCAAGGAGAGGCAAGAGATATTGTTATTAGAGGTATTAGTCCAGCATTAAACTCCGTAACAATTAACGGAGAGCGGATGCCATCTGCTGAGGGAGATAACAGAAGAATCCAGATGGATCTTATCCCATCAGATATCATTCAACTTATTGAGGTAAATAAATCGGTTACTCCAGATATGGAGGGGGACGCCATTGGAGGGTCTGTAAATCTTGTAACGCGATCCAATCCTAATGATTTTAGATTTGC
>CAJWGK010000034.1 GCA_913030895.1 uncultured Flavobacteriaceae bacterium
CAAACAGGTCCTATAGCTCAGTTGGTTAGAGTAGCTGACTCATAATCAGTTGGTCCCTGGTTCGAGCCCAGGTGGGACCACCAACAAACCCTCTATGTCGTTGATAATGAGGGTTTTTGTTTTTTACATTCCTTATTCCGAACCTAAACCCGAACCAAAAACATTAACTTTATACTATGTCATCATCATTTTTAAAATCGTCTTTACTTCAGTTCAGGTATTACAAGGAATTGGGAGAAAAAACAATTGAACAGGTCCCAGAAACTAAATTGTCATTTCAAATAAATAATGAGACAAATAGTATTAACACGATTGTAAAACATCTTAGTGGTAATATGGTCTCAAGATGGACAGATTTTTTAAATTCTGATGGTGAAAAAGAATTTAGAAATAGAGATGATGAATTCAATGACACAATCGAATCCAAAAAGGAGTTAATTGAAATTTGGGAACAAGGATGGAATATCTTGTTTGGCACTCTTGAGGGACTTAGTTTTAAAGACTTAGAAAAAATAAGTTACATAAGGAACGAGGGTCATACAGTAATTGAGTCTATTAATAGACAACTTTGTCATTATTCATATCATATAGGACAGATAGTAATGATTGGTAAAATCATTTGTGGAGATAAATGGAACTCTTTGTCAATTCCTAAAGGAGAAAGTCAATCCTTAAATTTAAAAAAGTTTTCAAAAGTGAAAGACAGAAGACATTTTCTTGAGTAAGGTTTTTAAAACTTATCATATGTCTTCCCTAGAAATAGTGTGGTCCAATTGGGACTCGAAACACCTACTTTGCTTAACTTGCTGATAATCAGTGTATATACAATCCTGGTTCTGGGACAGGCGGGACCACCAACTTCAAAAGCCTCTTGCATCTGTGAGGGGCTTATTTTATTGATTCTACCCTACTGTTTTCTCATTTAAAAAACAAATTCCTTTAAGGACAATTCTTTTTTTGGTGTGTTTTTCGGAAGTTTTTTAACTTACTCAATGTAGATTATTAAAGTAATCCGCAAGCCACCGCACTCAGGGTAGAATGTAATTCTTGGTACGAATTCAGCTAGTGTACTCCGATGGTATTATTTCCAAGGGTCGATTAATTAGACTCTATCTTAATGTTACTATGTATCAATTTAATTTTGTACATTTAAATAAATAGATATTTAAAATGAGAAAAAGAGATATTGTAATTTTAACTTCAGCTTTTTTGAGCTTTATTCTCTCCGTATATCTCTGGTTTTCTGGTGAAAAAGAAACGGGTCAATACGTTTCTATCTGGGTTCCCACAATAATCATTTATGGTATTTTCCTTAATACACTTCCGAAGAGATGAACGATTTGCAGTTATTCATCATTGGATGCGTTTTATTTGCTCCCGTTTTGTTAGTAATGTTTGGGTCAATCATGGAAACTCGTCAATCAGGAACTACAAAACCTTCAAATAAGCCAATAAATTTTTATTTACATCAAATTGCCTTTTCAGTTTTATTAATAGCTGTTTTCGTGTTACTTGGGATATTAATTTTCAAAATCTAGGTAACTTAGATTAGAAGGTATAGGAATAAATATTCTTTTGAATTGCAATTCTTTTTACGAATTCAGAGCGTGTGCTGGGATGAGGTTTATCGGGGTTTGGAAAAAAGCAAAGTTTCTAGAAGATCTCAAGGAAGCGAGGCTAAAATTACCTCTTTAGGTGCTTGGAAAATGAAAAGTATTTATGAAGAGTTGAATATAAATAAGGCGAGCTTATAACAACCTGTCATATTTTAATTCAGTTAGATAATTTATTTTCTTACTATTAATCTCATTTACTTCTAGATCATGTTATGTCCATAAAACGTTGTCGGTGACGGGGCTCAAAATGGCTTATCCAAACAGATGAATTTATTGAAGAGGCAATAATTATGACTGCTAAGTTGAAAAAATGGAAGGTATTTTATACAAAATCTATTCCTACCTTTATTATTAGTGAAAACTTAGAACAAGAGTATTTTGAAATGATATTTAAAGGGAGAAAAAGTGGTTTTGGGATTGTTATTTAGCAACTATTTTTCCCCAGAAATCACCAGCGCGTTCCCGTTGAGGGAAATGGTATCACTACCCAACTTTTGATTTATCTTTTGAAAAACTTCTCGTTTAATTTTTTCTTTCATTTCATGATCGGCTTTGCTGAGGGCTGCAACAAAAGGGGCAGCTACTTCAGTCATCATCTTCCAATAGATTTCCGCTGACTCCAATTCAAGGGAACTGTTGACTTCTTTTTCCGCAGTGTGATTTAGCCCTGCCGCTTTGAATAAATTTTGAATCATCCCATTTTCAGCGCATCGAAACATACCTGGCGCCCCTGGAGGAGGTGGATCCAATTGCATGTTTTGATTTATTGTCCCGCCAACAGCAGTTACCCAAAAGTTCTTTTCTGCAGCTCCCCAAACCGATACTGCAATTCTACCTCCGGGTTTTAAAACCCTTACCATTTCCTTGGTTGCAAGCAAAAGATCTGGAAAAAACATGTAACCAAAACGGCAGCTTATCGCATCAAAACTATTGTCTGCAAAAGGAAGCTCACATACATCACAGACTTTGGTTGCTACATTTGTAACATTTTTTTTGGCGGCGTTCTCTGCAGCTATGGCGAGCATCTCCTCTGCGATATCAGTAATCATAACTTTACCATCTTTTACGATTGAGGCGATGGTGAGTCCTGGCTCTCCAGTTCCGCCAGCAATGTCAAGAACACTGTCGTTGGCTTTTAAATTAAGTTGCTCAATGATTTCATGGCCCATGGGTTGGAGGAATTGAATGACCAAATCATCCCATTTTTTCCATCCCGAAGAAAACTTGTTCCAAGACGCTTTTTGTTGCGCTCTTATCTCTTGTAATTGCTGATCCATTGTATTTGATTAATGGTTAAGTATTACCGTAAAATTAGTGTTTTTGTCTTAGGATAGTAACTCTGGTAAAAAATTAATAAAAGGACGGCTATGGGCTATAAAGATAGCAGAGGTCTGAGGCAAGATTTGAAGGAATATCCAGTTTTGAGTTGTGATTAGCAATTGGTTTAAGAGAGAACTTATATGTTAGTAAAACAGGAAAAAGTGTTTTTATCATAATTACAAAATAAACTTCAGGGATATCTCCCTCATCCTCCAGCACTACTTAATAATTCCCTCCGTAAAATTAAATTGTTTATGTTTGATATTATTAACCCATAAATTATTTAAAATAAAAAACATATTATTTTTATTGAGGATTGCAAATTGATTAGAGGTATTTTAAGTACTGTATATAAATTTAATAACATGAAAAAAATAATCATTCTTGTAATTTCAGTGCATTTTGCTGTCTTTGGGCAGGAGATTTCACAATCTAAACTTTCACCACCAACAAGATTCGAGCACAAAGATGTGACCGGGAAGGTTTTCCAACACGACTTTGATTCTAAAATCCTCAATAACTCAAGAAAAATATTTGTTTGGATTCCAGAAGGCTACGACCTTAATAAAAATAAATATCCATTATTGGTGGTTCATGATGGAGGAGTTGTTTTTTATTCCAAGAATGGAGGGTTCGGCAAAAAAAATAAACGTAAAAACGAATCATTACCTAAGCCAGGGTGGAACTTGGACGAAACCGTTCACGAGTTAATCCAATCCAAAAAAATAAAACCCATTATAATGGTAGGGGTAGGGGTAAGCAACGCAAAGAATCGAGCATTTGAATATGTCCCCACTAGAAACGGCGTAAATTTTGGAAAAGCATTAATAGAGGAATTAATTCCTGAAATTGAAAAATCCTACCGAATTAACGCTCAAGATATTGGCACATTGGGGTCCTCTGCCGGAGGATTAATTGCATTGTACCTTGGATGGGAGAGAAATGATGTATTTACTCGAGCAGCTTGTTTATCGCCAGGAATAATTCATAGAGACCAAAACTATTTTGAGGTATTAAAAAAAGCCAAGGTGCCGAAAAACCTCCAACTAGCAATTGTTAATGGTAGGGATGATTTTGATTCAAGACTTCAGCCTGGGGTTGATAAATTTATTGAATATGTAAATGAAATTGATTTTCCAAAAGAAAATATTTTGTATTGGGTAGATCAACAGGGATCTCATTCCCCGCGATCTTGGTCACATCAAGCAAAAGATATTTTACAATGGATGTACCAATAAAAACTCCAGATAAATTTTATATTTATAATCAACTAACTAAGTAATTAACCATAAATTATTTTAAATGAAAAAATCAAACCTTTACTTCTGTATTTTTCTCTTGGTTACATTTGTGATGCTATCCTGTGAGCAAAATAGTAACCCCAATTATGAAAGAAACCTAGAGAACACCCAAAAATTTTTCAATTACATTAAAGAAAATGATGGGCTAGAAAAAATGATTTCGATGTTATCCCCAGATATACAACATCAATCTCCAACCTATGACGGAAAAATTAGAAATTACAATGAGCGAATTGAAGAATTATCAGGTTATTTCAATGGTTTTAAAAACTTAAATTTTGAAGCAAAAACCTGGTTACCTAACACTGATAAGGATGGAAATTTAACAGGTGGCGTACGAACTTATGGAACGTGGACTGGAGAATTTTTACAAACAGGAAAAAAGATATCTCTTAACTCTTTCCACTATTATAATTATAACGAACAAGGAAAAATAATAAGTAGTGGAGATTTTTTCGATGCAAGTGGACTACTTTATGCTGTTGCTGATGAGCAAATTCACGTTGTTGAAATGACGATCAACGGAAAGGATAAGGCGGAATCGATTGACTTTATGAAATATTATTCTAAGATTATGAAACAAAGAGAGCCCCACGTTTTGGGTTGGAAATTTTTTGAATCAGGTAAAAACAAAATAACCCTTATAGAAAGATATTTAAATGAACAAGCTTGGTTTAATCATTTAGAAAATGTTTCTCCAGGGGGTATTTCCGAAGAGGATTTTAAAAAGTTTCTTGACTTTTTCAGCGTAGATAAGATTACGGTTTATGGCGATGCATCAGACAATTTAAAAAACACATTTAAAAGCATTGGGTTTAGTGTAGACTATGAACCACTTAATGCTGGATTTAGCAGATAGCATTTAGTTTAAAGCAAATCTACCCTCCCCATGTGGAGGGTTTTTTGTTTTAAATCAGGGGTTCCCATTTTCCGACTTAAACATTAGGTGTGAAATTGCACTTCTTTTCAATAGATTTGATCATCATCTGTGCTATATCTTTATTGGTTGCAGCCTCAATTCCCTCAAGTCCAGGAGAAGAGTTTACTTCAAGGACAAGTGGTCCACTTGAAGAACGGATAATATCGACCCCAGCGACAACTAGCCCCATAGCTTTAGTTGCTTTAATAGCAAGCTTAGTTTCTTCAGTTGTCGCACGAATGACTGATGTGGAACCTCCGAGGTGAACGTTAGCTCGAAATTCTCCAGGTGTAGCTGTGCGCTGCATGGAGGCGACAACTTTTCCATTGATCACAAAACAACGTAGGTCTTTCCCGTCAGCCTCTTTGATGAATTCTTGAACTAGTATATTGGCTTTTAAACTTTTAAATGCATTGATAACACTCTCAGCAGCTTTTTTGGTCTCTGCCAAGACTACACCTTTGCCCTGTGTTCCCTCCAAAAGTTTTATTATTAATGGAGACCCTCCGACCATTTCGATAAGATCATTGGTGTCAAGTGGGGAACTTGCAAATCCAGTTGTAGGGATTTTTACCCCTCTACTAAGAAGTAATTGAAGCGAAAATAATTTATCTCTTGATTGAATTATTGAATCGGAAGTATTTAAGCAAAACACACCGAGGCTTTCAAAAAGCCGCAAAAGTGCACAGGCATAAAATGTTTGTGAGGGCCTTATTCTTGGAATAACTGCATCCAATGAATCAAGCGTCTCACCTCCTCGATAATGAATTTGTGGTGTCGAGGCATCTAATTTCATAAAACATTGTCGAATATTATAAAACGATATCTGATGCCCTCTTTGTTCAGCAGCTTCCAAAATTCTCCTGTTGCTGTAAAGGTTTTGATTGGTTGCCAATAAACCAATACGAAGCCCCTTTTGGGGGTTTCTGTGTTTTTCATAAGAACTCAAAACAGTTTCGTCACTAATTAATCCAGTTAAAAAACTTTCTTCAGGATCAACGATTAAGCGTCCTTTCATCGCCTCGCGCCCTAACAACATTCTATACCCCATTGTGTCTCTATTGGTAAGAGTCAGCTCGATACCCCAACTTTTATTACCTATGGCCATGAAAGTTTCAATTACATAACGTGGCTCTCTATTTCCACTTGAACTCTTTACGACTCTTTTATCAACGACTAAGGCGCTACACTTGACTTTTCGCTTACCATCATTTTGAATTGGAAAAACATCAAAGCTCACCCAAGTTTGACCATCTTTTTGATAAGGCTGGATGTTAACAGCATGTAAGCTCGAAGTCTTTGCCCCACTGTCTACACGCGCTTTTACGAAAGGAATATTAATTTCCCTTAATGAGACCCATTCCTCTGACCCAATAGTAGATTTTGTATTCATTTACATATAAATTCACACAAATAAATAAATTATAAATGTTACTTGAACGAGAGATCAGTTTAATTTTCATAGAAATAACCTTAAGACAACAAATTAGTTTAAGATTCAACGTAATCGTACACGAAAAAAGGGGCTTTCCAAAAGAATTTAATCAACCTTTACCTTTTTAAAATCAAACAACTTAGCAATAATTAAGGATTGGTTTAGGAAATGAGAGGAGGCTACTGATGATTGATCTTTTATGACGATGGAAAATATTGGCTAGTGAGTTGCCTTTTACGACCAATCACCAACTTTGAAGTATAGTGTTCCGTTTCGTTTACAAATTCTAGGGTATAGATACCGTTTCTGATACTTTTGTCTAGTTCAATGATTGATCGTCTCTTATTTACAGTCCCAATCATTTTTAGTTTTCCACGTAGATCATAAAGCTTAAATTTTAAGTCATTTTTTATCCCTTGTACGATTACTTCTTCCTCAACAAAAGGACTTTTTATTAACAGTTTACTCGGAGACTCAGGATTGAATAAGTTTACTAAAGCTCCATTTTTTGCGTTGCCAGCCCCAATATTTGGTGTAGCATTGACATCCAATGGCTGACCAAAAAAATCCGAAGTTGGAATCGCTTCAACATTGGCAAATATATCGGCTTCCTCGATGGGAATAGGAGGATGAGAATAACTTCCTGAAAAAGCCATTCCCGCGTTTATCGCTGGACTATTGGACATAAGCTGAAACCCTGCTGGATTCCCTGAATTTTGATTGTGAAAACTCGGATTTTGTGTCACTGGAGAAGCATCTCTGTCAATGAGTCTATTGTCAATATTTCCAAAAAATAAATTGTGTGACATGAGTAAATTGTCATCCTCCATTACTACTTGTTTCGTCCCAATTGAGGAGCCATTACTGGTAAAGAAAATGTTGTTAAAAATTCGGGTATTATTGGCTTTTAAACCAATGGCTGTTTCATACGGATTATCATTTCTATTAATCACCACAGTATTATTGTAGATATAACTATTGCTGGATGGATGCCCCTCTTCTCCTCCTATTTTATCATTCAACCAAATGGTATGGTTGCTGTTTTTCCAATTGGGGTTATTCCTCCAACCATCATTAACACTTATATTAAACCGATAGACAGCCCTTTCGTTATCTCCAAGAATTTCAACAAAACCACCCTCGCAATCTTCCATATAGTTATATTGGATAAAGGTGTCTACATTGTGATGATCCACGTGAATTCCATGAGAATCTAATATCCCTCTAATGCTTAGTGCTTGATTGTTTTGAATTATCGTGTTGACACTATACCAATTCCAAACCGCGCTTCCTCTTCCGATCATTCTGCTATTTGTTTTTGCACCTGGCTGGTCAAAAATGTTATCTTCAATCAAACAATTTCTCGTTCTTGAGGGCAGTATACAAGTCCCCCCAATTTGTCGAAATTCATTTTTTCTAAACACAAAATTTGTTTGGCGATTATCTAAATCGTTATTTCCGACAGCATGTTTTACATGAACCCCAAACCTTTGAAGGTCGGTAAAAAAGCAATCTTCAACTAAAACATTATTGATATTTTTTTTATTCCAATCCGAAAAAAAACGAATTCCTGCGACTTCAAATTTATTAAACGCCTCCTGATCAGCTGGGTCAACCTGAGAAATGGCATAAATATTTTTAAAAGTCATATTTTTAAAGGTGAAATTATTCATCACGGCTTCACCGTTATTATGAACATAGATACCAAAACTATCATAATCATCCACATCTGAGCGCGGATTCGTTCGGTCGTTTTGTATTTCTAAATCATCAAAAACCAGATTATCTTGATTGTTTATATAAATGGCTTCTTGATGGTCTCCACCGCCTAAACTTCCAACACTTCCTGTCAGTATGGGTTGGTCACCCGAACCATAAGAAGTTAAAACAATAGGCTTGTCGTCGGTGCCAGAGGCTTGAATGACAAGGTGTCCCTTAAAGGTGTCCCCCTTTTTAAAAAAAATACTGTCCCCTGCAGATAAAGGTTGTGATGAAATTTTTGAAATCGTTTGCCATGGCTTTTGCTCACTTCCGGGATTACTATCATTTCCAGAAGTACTGCTCAAATAATAGGTTGTTCTCTCTAAACTATTTTCTTGGTTGTTCTCCTCATTTTGCGTCTCGTTCTCAAGCTCACTTCCATCACCCTCATTGATAATGATAACATTGGAATTGCTTATTGAGTCAGCAGGCTTCCCACAACTAAAAATAAAAAATACAATGAGCGTTGTTTCAAAAAGGCGCTTAAAGTTTATCATACCGTAAATTATAGCATTAATTTAAATTTTGATCATCTACTGAAACCAAATAAATAATAGGTTTTTCATGGATGGGGCAGTAATTTGAAAAGCTGTATTGTATCAAATTACCTACCAGCGTTATGGAGAAAAGGGGGCTTGTTTTAAATAGAAATTCAGAAATTTCGTGAATGAATTAAACATCAAACTTCTAATGTTTAAAACCTTCGTAAATTAGAATATTTATTCAACCTCATCTAGAAATACCTTGTATATTTCAAGGTTTTATTGCCAAGTCAAGGGGGGTGTCTAAATTAATCTCTCTGTAGGTAATCTTCCAAACGCCGTCAATTTTTTTAAGCTTAAAAACATAAAAAATAGGAGTTATGATTTCCGTTTTCGTTTGATTGTTGGTCGTTAAAAGCATCATGTAGCGATTAAGGTGAGCATAACTTTCGGTCAACTCCAAGATCAAGGTATTTGCCATCATGTGCCTCCTTTGCATGTCATTAGACTCAAAAAAATCCATGCGTTTCCGATTTTGATTTATTTGACGCTTGTCTTTAATTTGAACAGTTATTTTTTCACCTTTTGAATTGTAGGTCACTCCGGTTGCATCCTCAGCAAAGAGAGACAAATAACCTTCGAGGTTATTAGAATCCCAATAAACACCATAGGCATCAATTACATCATTAATTGCGATTCTATCGGCGACATTAAAATTAGTAGTACCCGGAACACCTGACCAAACCTGATTGGTTTTTTTTTCAGTTTTCCCTAATACACTTTGTAGTGTATTTTTAACATCATCTATTTTTATGTTATTTAAATCGAATTGTTGTGCACTAGTTGAAAACACAAAAAAAAGGGTAAAAAGAAGAAAAAGTTTTTTAGTAATCATTCGAATAAAAAGAGTTTAATATGCAACTGAGAGATAAATTCTGTAGGCGAGATAAACGCCAGTTATCGCCCAAATCCACCATCGGTTTTTCATGTACCATTCCATTTTTCTAATATAGCAGTTTTTGTTAAAAACCCTGCCAAAAGTTTAGGCTTTAGTAATATTAGCTGCGCAAGTCATTATTTATGAAGGATTGCTAAATAAAAGCTCCTAATAAAATAATAAGATCTTAATTCTTTGCAATCCCTTAATATTATTCAAATCGATAAAAAAATTTATGAAAAAAATAATCCTTTGAGTTTCCATAAATATATTTATAATATGAAACGCTTTATTTATTCAATTGCTCAATTTTTTTTTATTCTTTTAATCATAAATGGTTGTTCCTCTGGACAGGATGAATCCCTATCATTGAATTCCACTGCGTCCGAAACTCCGGTTGATAACGACTCACAGACTGAATATAATAATGACTCTGATATTAAGGTGATTTTTAATTCAAACCTTGATGATAGTTTACCTTCTGAGTGGATTACAGAATACAATGTAATTTTGGATACGCTAGATAAAAGAATTCCTGTTTATGCCAACAATTATGAGTCTCTAGATATTTATGCATGGAATAGTACAGCCGACAAGCCTTTTAGTGCTCAAATAGGAAATGCTTCCGGAGCATGTATTTGTGGGAATGATCAAGGAAGGTATATGGTTCTTGAGATTCCCAATGATGAATTTACTTATAGTTTAATGCACAGATATTCTGTTATTGCTCATGAATTTTTTCACGCTTACCAAATGGGGATTTCTGCAAACTTTTACTCAGGTGATTTTAGGGTAAAATGGATTAGTGAGGGTTCTGCTGCAGTCTTTGAATCCCTATACATTCAAGAACACTATGCTTACAACTATTTCAAATTCGATCAAGACAGCGTTGACAATGAAGCCACGACTAGCCCTTCAATTTTTGAAAGCTACGACAGCTCAGAAACAAACTACTCCTCCTCGGTTTTTATGGTATTGGCTTTGGTTAAGGAATTGATTGAATCAGATATCAAAGAGGAGGTGGCCTTCAAAATGATTCTCACGGATTTTTTGGAGCAAAATCCAAATTCGAGTAATTGGAAAAATATTTTTGAAGAAGTTTTTCCATTTTCGGCAGAAACCTTTTATCAATCACTAGCGAGTTATGAGGCAAATATAGCTGGTGTTTTGCCAGATGAAAATTTAAAGTTGAAGGATATTTTTAACAATTAATCTTATTGCGCTCATTTTCAGTTTTTACTTCATAAACCGGCATTTCTTTATTTGAAATCCAAATTACCAAAAAGTTCAAAAAAGCTTAAAAAAGATGTCTTTTTGAATAAAAATGCTCAAAAAATACCAAAAAGCACTCAAAAACGATTAAAAATTAAAAAACACAATTTCCAAAACTCAACATATAAAACAGATAAGCATTGAGTAAAAAATAGCCTAGTGCCGGTAGAATTTGTATCAAATTGTCCTTGATTTTGATTCGGACGATAACTCCAAACAGCATCAACAAAGAGAGCCCTAAAGTGCTCAGGACTTGTAAATTATTTATCCAAAAACCAATGATAATTCCCATTGCTCCCATCAATTGAAGCCACCCAGTTAGCTTTCTGAATTGCGGGATGCCATATCGTTTAAACTCTTCAATGATAAAACCGCTAAAAAAACAATTAAACCCATAAAAAAAGAATGAGATTGAGGAAAACAGCAGTAAACTATTCAATAGCATAATAAAATCGTTTATGATTGACTGCCAAATTAAAACCAATCAAATATTTGACCATTAAAAGAAAATTCCGATTATGAATCTGGACTTGATTTAAGAAAAATCTTGGACTCTAAAAATAGGATTAAAAGACAAGACAATAACAAGGATGCGGCGGGAAGGGTAGGAATTATTCCGTCCCCTACACTTATATGAAAATAGACAGCGCCAATCATAAAAAGTGCCATAATTCCTGCCGAGGGTTTTACCAGCGAGTGAAACTTAATAGCGCCAAATAAAAGCAGAAAAGCCAATAGCACTTTTACCACGCCCACCAAAACCATTATATTACTGTCTAGTCCGTAGAGTGCAAACTCATCTACCATGGTAGCTGTTTCACCGCCTCTAAAAATGGACGGCATCTTCAGGCGAATTGTCCAAGCACAGAGTACAGTTATCGAAATTAAGATGGATAATAGTTTAGTTACTGTCTTCATCTGATCAAATCTTTAGTGTGCAATTAAAAAGTCGTAAATCAATTTTTCCACAATATTTTTGCTTATAACTAATTTACAATTTTTATTCTGTTTCATCATATGGCTGTGGATAAATCATGCGCTTCAGACAATTTCTTTTTTGTAGTCTTAAATTAGATGCTGGATTTTTTTCTTCAAAAATCGAGCACTTTCTTCGACGCTTTCCATGGAATTAACTGCAAAATTTCCTCCTTGTTCTATATAATAGTATTCCAGCCCTGAATGCTTAGCGTCTGGTAAAATTTTTGTGTAATCTATCGAACCGTTACCAAGTTCGGTATAATCTCTAGAAACCTTGTGCATGTCCTTAATGTGCCATAGCTTAAACCTACCTGGAGCTTTATTAATCAGTGCCTTTGGGCTAATCTTATTCGCATGCATTACCCAGTAAAAGTCTACTTGTAGCTTGACCCAGTCTGGATCGGTTTCTTGAATAACCCAGTCCATTCCGCTTCGATCGTCATAAAGGTCGAAGTCATACCCAAAATTGTGATAAGCAAAACCTAGACCAGCCTTGTGAATACGTTCACCCATTTTATTGAGTCGTCTCACCAAATTAGCAAAGCCAGAAGCATTGCGGTAGGCTTCACGCAGGGAAGGGTAAACAATGTATTTGTCTCCTAAAATAGTAGCACCCTCAATACATGAATCAACATATCTGTTTACCTCATCATCTGAGGACTCCATCAGATTGTTAACCCCATAATGCCCGCTAGAAGAGGAAAGCCCTAAATCACCCAGAATGTCTTTAAATTCTTGTGGGGAGTAGCCATAATAAGTTTTACTTTCTGTATTGTAACCGTAAGTTTCAAAATCTTCGTACCCCATAGCTTTTAAAGATTTTAGTGCTTGGACGGGGTTTTTCTCCATTGCATCTCGGACAGTATAGAGCTGTAATCCTAACTTAAAACGCTGCTGGGAGGAAGCAATACTGGATAGCGGTAAAAATGACAGGGCTGATAGTTTACCTGATTGTTTGAGAAATGTTCTTCTGTTCATCAGAAATTAATTTTGATATTTAAAACTAATAAAGATTGAGAGATGATTTTATTATTTTCATCAAATAAATATTAAAAACATGATCAAAAAACTTTTTTTTATTTTATTTCCCATCTTAATTTATGCGCAGGATAATGCTGACTTATACCCTCCGGACAGTTTAACCATCGCTTATCACACCAAATGGACAAAAAATCATTATAAAGAAAGAATTGCGGCATTTAAAGAGGATCCTCTAAAATTTGGTGACATCGTATTTATTGGAAACAGCATCACTGAGGGAGGTAAAAATTGGTCTGAAAAATTCAATCTTCCCAATGTTCGAAATCGAGGCATCAGCGGAGACGTTACGGATGGTGTTTTGAAACGCCTAGGAGAAATTATTTATTTTAAACCCAAAGCTGTTTTTTTGCTTATCGGCATCAATGACCTTTTTAATCTTTATTATCAAAAACAAATTCCATCTGCCAAATACGTTGGAGAGAACATCCTTAAAATAGCGCATATCATCAAACAAAAATCTCCATCTACCCTAGTTTATGTTCAGACTTTACTACCTACAGACAAAGATTTTATGCAAAATAATATCGACCAAGTAAACGCACTAGTTAAGGCTCAACATGACGATGATATTTTCCAGTTGATTGACCTCAACAAAGCTTTTTCTGATGAACAAGGCTTTCTGAAAAAAGAACTGAGTGAAGACGGAACTCACCTAAATAAAAAGGGTTATGAGTTGTGGATTACAACAGAAAAAGATATTCTAAAGGCTCTTCCAGTAACATTAAAAGACCCACGTTTAAATCCGATTAAAGCTATCGCTCTGGATCAAACACAGCCAGAGGATTCCAGCTTCTCTTTGAACCAATCGTGGAGGTTGTCATATTTTTTTGAACCTTTCCCACTGTGCTTCGTCCGTTACTGACCACATTTTTAAAAGTGGCAATTAATTCTTTTTCTAAATCAGGATATTGGCCATATAAATTATTGGTTTCTGCGGGGTCTTTTTCCAAATCGTAGAGTTGAAACTTTGGAAGTTCATCTAAATTTTTCACCTCTCTATTTCCGTAACCTCCACCGCCTTTGAAAAAAATAAATTTATAATTGTCTTTCCTAATGGAAAAATAACCTTGACCGGAGTGGTGAATCGTGTTTTCTCTCTTAAAATTTTGTGCGGTTGATTGATCAAACAAGGGAACCATCGAAAAGCTATCCTCTCCCTCATTATCCTGCATTTTCATAGCTACAATATCAGCACAGGTAGCATAGAAATCAGTTGTACAAATTGTTTCATCCGAAACACTTCCTTTTTTGATTTTTTTTGGCCATTTAACGATAAATGGCACTCGATGTCCACCCTCAAAAATATCTGCTTTTTCTCCTCTAAAGATACCACTTGGGGAATGTCCTTTTGATTCCAAAAAATCAAAATCAGCAATCCACCAACAACCGTTGTCACTGGTAAAAACAATCATCGTATTCTCGGTAATTCCTAATTCATCAATTTTTGAGACCAGTTCTCCGACATGGTGGTCCATTTGCATCACAAAGTCAGCATAAAGATTCAGTCCGCTCTTTCCAACCCATTCACTAGTAGGAACAATCGGTGCATGTGGAGCAGGAATGGGAAGATATAAGAAAAAAGGTTTATTTTTTTTACTCGATTCACTGATGAAATCAGCAGCCTTTTCAAAAAAATGGGGGGTCACTTCATCAAAAATAAAATTATCGGCAATTGGGCCATCTCTATTCCAGTTATTAATTGAAGGTGAAGAGCCGATACTATCCACTTTGTCAGTTGTTATTTCATTTTCTACATAAACGTAAGGGGGCATATCCAAAGAACCTGAGTGACCAAAAGCATAATCAAAACCTAAATCGTTAGGAGAATGCGATATTTTCTTAGTAAAATCGATGTGATCATAATCAATTCTTTTAATCAATGAATCATCGGTTCGGTAGGCTGTGTCTTTGGTTGACCAATTCCAACCTAAATGCCATTTCCCAATAAACCCAGTTGTGTAATTGTTGTTTTTTAGAACATTGGCAACAGTAGATCTTTCCTTTGGAATCAATGCTTGACTACTTCCACCGAGAACCCAAGACTTGAGACCTGATCGCCAGTTGTACCTCCCTGTCATAATACCATAGCGTGTGGGAGTACAAACAGAAGAAGAGGTATGAGCGTCAGTAAAAATCATCCCATCTTGAGCGAGCTGACTTAAATGAGGCGTTTTAATTTTACTTTCAGAGTTAAATGGCTGTACGTCACCATAGCCCAAGTCATCCATCAATATATAGATGATATTGGGGGGCGTTTCCTTTTTTTCCGCTTCGCAGGATACAAAAATGGTAATTAGGAATACAACAGTATAATGGTATATTTTTTTCAAAGGATTTTCGTTAAATTTAGCTTAATATTATTAGGACAATCAAAATGGAAAACCACTGGATCATACAGAACGGTAAATTAGTAAAATCTGTTCAATTTAAAAATTTTAAAGAAGCACTAAGTTTTATAAATAAGCTGGGAGAATTAGCCGAGCAATTCAATCACCATCCCAAAATTATCAACATTTATAACCAAGTCTCGTTGGAGTTGTGGACGCACGATCAAAACGCCATCACCGAACTGGACTATAAACTAGCCGAAGAAATTGACAAATTGACTTTATAGAATTTAACCTTTTTTTGCCTTTTTTGAGTGATTTTTCACTAAAAAATAATCATTTTGACCCTTTTTTGATCAAAAAACAGCGTTTTTTAGAAAAAATCAACTTCATTTCCCTTTTTTTGATTCATTCTCTCTAGCGGGATTTACTCCAAAAAAAAAATTATATTTAACGACCATAATTTATTTAGACATGAAAAAACTAACCGTATTAATTGCATTTTCATTTTGTATCAATCTTTTTGCACAGAAGGAGTTTTACGAATTGAGGACTTATGAGCTTTATCAAACTTCGAATTTTAAAGATTTCAATTCCTACTTCAAGGATTACTTCATTCCCGCAATGAATCAAAATGGAATAAATAACATCGGGGTATTCAAAGAAGCCTCTGAAGATTTTCCAAGAAAGATTTATGTTTTTATAGCTTATCCAGATATGACAACTTACCAATCGGTGAAGCATTCAATTAAAAATGACCCCAAAAATTCAGCCGCTTCAGTCCGATTAAATAAAAAAGAAAAACCAGTATTTAATCGATATGACACCTCTCTCTATGATGCATTCGATGGTTTGCCAAAAATGGTCAAGCCCGAAGCGCAGAAAAGATTTTTTGAGCTGAGAACATATGAAAGCCACTCCGAGGATGCCTATCGAAGAAAGGTAAACATGTTTAATGAGGGCGAAATTGATTTGTTTGATGAGTTGGATTTTGGGTCAGTATTTTTTGGAGAAAAAATTTCTGGTGACCGAATGCCTTGTTTAACTTATATGCTCGCTTTTGAGAGTTTGGAAGACAGGAACAATAGTTGGGCACTATTTCCAAAACATCCTAAGTGGCAACAATTAAAAAACGACGAAGCCTATAAAGACAGCTGCTGCTCGAGTATTACAAGGGTATATTTATTACCCATGCCTTATTCACAATTATAATATTTCTATGCGTATACTTTTATTATTTAGCATTTCATTGCTTTTAAACTTTTCCTGTAGTCATGCCGAGGACGAACGACCAAATATTCTTTGGCTAACAACCGAGGACAACTCCAGTCATCACATGAAATTGTATGATCAAAATGGGGCAGCAATGCCAGCGATCGAAAAATTAGCTGCTGAGGGAGTCGTTTTTGACAATGCTTTTTCTAATGCGCCTGTATGCTCCGTTGCAAGAAGTACTCTTATCACTGGATGTTATGCGCCTAGAATTTTTACGCAATATCACCGACGGACCAAACATGTTCCGTTGCCAAAGGACGTCATGCCTTTGCCCTATTATCTAAAACAATCAGGATACTATACATCTAATAATTCCAAGCAGGATTACAATTTTATTTTACCTAAGGAGGTGTGGGATGAATCTTCTAATAAAGCAACATATAAAAACAGAAAACAAGGACAACCTTTTTTCCATGTGCAAAACTATAACGTAACTCATGAGGGGAATTTACATTTTAATCAAAAAGCGATTGATGACACCCCTAACGAAGAACTACAAAACATTGAAGTCTTTCCTTATCATCCCGACACAAAAACATTCAGGTTCTCCTATTATCACCTTCACAACAGACATAAAGTAGCTGATAAGATGATGGGAGAATTTTTGGCCGATCTCGACGCACAAGGACTTATGGAAGATACCATTATCTTTTATTATGGTGATCACGGCGGGGTTCTGCCAAGAAGTAAGGGCTACGCATATGAAAGTGGATTACAAATTCCGCTGGTAGTTTATATTCCTGAAAAATGGCAACATTTATTCCCCTATGATAGAGGCTCCAGAAGCCAGACGTTTGTGGAGTTTATAGATCTCGCGCCCACCGTACTTTCATTGGCTGGAATCACCCCACCAGAAGGTATGGACGGAAAGCCAGTTATGGGTAAAACCATAAAAAAATCACAGATTCAAAATAAAAATACCGCTTTCGGGCATGCAGACAGATTTGATGAAAAATACGATTTAGTTAGAACACTAAGAGTTGGAAAGTACAAGTATATCAGAAACTATCAGCCTTTCAATATGGATGGGCTATTTAATTTTTATCGATATAAAATGTTGGCTTACAAAGAATGGTCTAGTCTTTACAGAGAGGGAAAACTCAATGATATCCAAAATCAATTTTTTCAAGCCAAAAGCCCAGAGGCATTGTACAACATCGAAGACGACCCACATGAGGTTAACGATCTGTCAGACTCGGAAGAGTATCAGGAGATTCTTACACAAATGAGACAGCAGCTTTACGATAGAATCATTGGAATGCCTGATTTGAGCTTTTATCCAGAGCCTTATTTAGTCGAAAATGCACTAGATAATCCCACAGCATTTGGTCAGAAAAATAAGTCAGAGATAAAAGCATTAATCGAAATTGCAGATCTAAATTTAGAATCCTTTCCTCAGGTTGAGGCAAAAATCAAAAATGCACTCAATGATGAGAATCCCTGGAAGCGCTATTGGGGTTTGATTGTTTGTTCTTCATTTGGGGCTGAAGCAAAAGGATTTAAATCTCAAATTCAAAAACTTCTGATAGAGGATAAGGAAAACTTAGTGAAGATTCGTGCCGCCGAATATTTAATGCTAAATAAAATTCCTATAGATATGAATATTATTACCGAGTTGATGAAAAATGTAAATTCGGAGACTGAGGCTAATCTTATGCTTAATAGTCTTAGTTTAATCAAGGAATATCAGCCTGACGTTAAATTTAACTTTTCCAAAGAGATCTTTCCTCCCGAATGGTACGATGTAGAAAATGATCTTGTGAATAGGAGAATGGATTTTTTAACTGATTACTAGGTTTTTGATTTTAGCTCAAGATTCATAAGAAATGGGGACTCCTAAGATTTATAGAAAGCAAAAGGGGCAAATTGTCGTTGAGGGAAAAGTCGACCTGACTGATATGGAAGGCAATCCCATCAAGCATGGCGTTCGCTTCACCTTGTGTGGTTGCGCTAAATCCAAAGACATGCCCTTTTGTGATGGTTCACACAAAATTGAGCAATAAGCGCTAAAATTCTCGTTTTCCAAATTCACTTTCAATGAATTTGGCGTTATTCTTTCGGTTATTCAAGTTATAAGTGAGGCTCAATAAAACCATATCTACCTCATAGACATAATTGGTGGTCGTATAAAATTCGTCTGGTCGTTGGGTGGTAATACGTTGTTCGTTAGTATTCATCATCCCCATATCTATATTTTTCCATTGTAAGGAAGCCGTCAATTGATTATTCCAAAAGCGCTTAGTCAAGGTCAAATTGGGAGAATAAAACTTTGAGTCTTCCCCCTGTGCTGTCACCCGATCCGATAGGTAATTAAAAGTAAATTGTGCGGTAGTGGTCTCCGAAAACCGATAGGTGCTATTCACATTAAAACTATAAATTATACCCTCTGAGGTGACGGGTCGGTTATCAAATTCTCCATCAATTTTATAATTGTAGACATTTGCTGAAGCCAACGTCTTTAGTTTTTCGCCCAAACTAAATTCTGCACCTAATTCGCCACCAAAAGTTTTTGCATTTCCCACATTTGAGTAAATTCGGTTCAAAATCGTGTCGTTATAAACCGTATTAACCCGATTGATCAAATGATCCACATTGCGATAATAAATCGTTGAGAACAAACTATTCCCCAAGTTATTTTTATAATTAACGCCAAGTTCAACTTGATCTATCAATTCTGGATGTAAATTAGGATCCCCCTGCTCTAGGGTTTCTGAGTGTTCTCTCTCTGGGAAAGGGTTCATTTTAAAGGTAGTCGTTCTTTCGATTCTTTTGCTGTAAGCCACCTTTAGATTCGTTTGATCATTAAGTTTATAATTTACACTTAATGTGGGAAATAACTTTGTAAAATTTAGGGAATAGTCTTCATTAACAGTTCCTGATTTGTCTTTTAGTGACAGATTGCGCTGCATATTTTCCAATCTCAATCCAGCGGCTAAGCTCCATTTTTTAAAACTGCCATTGTATTGTAAATATCCTGCGTGGATGGATCGCTTGAGGTTTACTTCACTTGAAAATTCTGGAACCAATTCAAAAATTTGTGTTGTATTGTTTTTCCTTTCGTAAACAAAATCCCCTGTATGGTCAAGGTTTCTATATTGATAACCCATTTCCAATGTACCAATGGTGAGGGGTTTAAATTGATAATCCAAATTGATTCTCAATCCATAAAGTGGGTTGTCATTAGTGTTGTATTCATCTTGGTAAACAATTGAATTATCTGGGTGACCTAAGTTTCTATTGGTTGTCGGACCACCAAGCAAGGTATATTCATATAAAATGGAAGAATTGAATTCAGCACCACTGCTAAACTCATGATCATAATCCAAACTACCTAAAATAAAATCACTCTTTCTTATTCTAAGATTCTCATTGTAGTATTGGAATTCATATTCAATATCAGAAACAATCGCATAATTGGCATAATAAAGGATATCTGCTGTTCGATCTTTGGTTCTCTTTCCAGCGAAAAAACCAAGTGAAAATAAATCTTTATCCGTTAGCTGATAGTCTGCCGACAATCTACCCGAATAATTAATTTCATCAAAACTTCGCTCTCCATCAGAGGGGAAACGGGTGTATTTATCACCGATGATTGTATAGACATCTCCCTCTCTTCTCCCAGAAATATCATTGCGTTGGAAACTAAATCCAGTGGAGAAATTCCATTTTTCACCTACTGTATTATAAGTGATGTCAGCACCATAGCGCTGTGCTACTTCGGCATTGTCATAATCTTGAATTGAAGGAGCTCCTATTAGTGTGTTGACCTGAAAATAATCTCCTTTTGCAACATTCTTTAGCGTTAAAATATTGATAATCCCAGCCTTGCCTTCTGCATCATATTTTGCGGACGGCGCCGTTATTACTTCTATATTTTTAATGCTATTTGCGGGAATCTGATTTAATAAACTTTGAATATCAGACTGTATGGGTTTGTCATTGAGTAAAATCACAAACCCACTGCTACCTCTTACGCTGATTTCTCCTAGTGCATTTATAGTAATCGAAGGAATATTTCTGATCAAGTCCGAAGCATTACCTCCTTTAGCAATTGAAAATTCACTAGCGGCATAAACCTGACGGTCAATTTTATTTTGAATACTAGATTGATTGGTTTTAAGAACGACCTCCTCCAAAAATGTTTGAGTTGGCTTTAAGAGAATCTCTCCAAATTTAAGCCGCTTATTCCCCTTGATTTCAAATAATTGAGTATCCTGGGTTTCATAACCCAAAAAGGAAACTTCAATGACATAATTTTTATTAGCTCCGGCAATTAGTTGAAATGTTCCATCTTGCTTTGAAATGGTTCCGTCAATTACTTGCTCCCCATTTTTTAGTAAAATCGCAGCATATTCAATCGGCGACTTTGTTTGACTATCTAAAACAACTCCAGTAATTTGCCCAAATAAGGAAAGGGAGAATAGACAGCATAAAAACACTGAACAATAATTTTTTCCAAGCATTTAGTAATCGGTTTTTAGTGGACTAAATTTAGTTTTTGGTATTGTCTAAGTTAATTATTTTTTGGGGTTTAACAGCTAGTTTTTATCCAATCGATCCACTGATTTTAAACAAAAAAAAATACGGGCCCATCGACCCGCATTTGTAGCTATAGATAAGGATAGTTTAGAACAGTATACTTGTGGGTATCTGCTGTCCTAACTTCCTTAAATTACTTTCGTAAGACATATGACACCTCCTTTCTATATTAAATTCAACATTACTGTTGTCACAGCATTATAAATTCATCTCAAAGATAAGCAGAGAATTTATATGAAATCAATTTTTTTAAAAATTTGAGCAATAAATTTAAGAATTAGAAAAAACAGATTGGATTTTTTTAATGTATTTTCCTATCATATCAAATTCTAAATTTACAATATCGCCAACCTTTATGAAATTGAAATTAGTGTGCTCATAAGTATAAGGAATGATGGCAACTGAGAAAGTATTTATTCCTGAGTTTATTACAGTAAGACTCACACCGTTAATGGTAATAGATCCTTTTTCAATAGTTATATTTCCAAGGTCTGAAGCATAATCAAATTTGTAAATCCAACTGCCATCTTTGTTTTCAACTCCAATACACTTACCAGTTTGATCAACATGACCCTGAACTATATGTCCATCCAGCCTTCCATTTATTTTCATTGCCCTTTCCAAATTGATAAAATCACCCAACTTTAAATTACCAAGATTAGACTTTAGAAGCGTTTCTTGAACTGCGGTAACCACGTATTGATTTTCCTTAATATCTATAACGGTTAAACATACTCCATTGTGCGCTAAGCTTTGATCAATTTTCAAGTCTTGCGTAAGTTTACTTTCTAAAGTAATATCAAGGTTTTCCTGATCACTTTTTAATTTT
>CAJWGK010000035.1 GCA_913030895.1 uncultured Flavobacteriaceae bacterium
TCTATTATTTTAGTTTTAATATAGATATTACTTATTGGCATTTCTCTATTATCAATTTCTAATTGATTGATTTCATCTACCACTTCCATTCCGCTAATAACCTCACCAAATGCAGTATAATCACCATCCAAATGATATGCTCCAGGTGATTGCTGAACAATGAAAAATTCGTAGGGTGATGCTAGTTTATGCGGGTTATCAATTTCGCTACTGGGCATAGAGATTACCCCACGGTGATGTGAATGCCCTTTTTTGGTATCGGGAGGGAGAAGATAGCGTCCAATTTCCTGTCTTTTTCTCATGCTTTTTCGACTGTCTGAATTACCCCCCTGAATGATAAAACCTGGAACTACACGGTGAAACATAGTGCCATCAAAGTATTTCTCTTTCGTTAAATAAATAAAGTTTGCCCGGTGATAAGGGGTGTTTTCGTACAGTTTAATGTCTATGTCACCAAACTTGGTAACGATTCTAACCTTATTTTCTTTATTTATTTTGGCATATTCAAAGAAAAAGGGAATCGCATTTTTATCATTGAGGTAAATGCCTTTTTCTTCTTTGGGAACTTCTTTTTTTAAAGTTTCTTTTTTTTCAGGAACTTTGACTTTAACGGCTTTATTTTTTGGTTTTGTTTGACAACTTAAGAATGTTGTTATTGCAAGTCCGAAAAATAATATTTTAAGATACTTCATGGATTTTAAAACTTTTTTGAGTACTGTAACAAATTTAAAAGAAATCCCACTTCCCGGCCTTAAAGCCCATAAGCTTTTAGCACCTCCCAATAGAATCAAGTTAATGAAAACCATTGATTATAATAAAATCAAGTCAAAAAAGGCGGCAGTTTTAATTTGTATTTATCCTAATGCTGTGGGACAAGCTAATTTTGTTTTGATAGAGCGTAACGTATATCCTGGTGTACATTCAGGTCAGATAAGCTTTCCGGGAGGAAAGCCCGAACCTCATGATTTGGATTTATGGGCGACCGCATTGAGGGAGGCAAATGAGGAAGTTGGCATACCATCCAGTCAGGTTCAGCAGCTTAAAACCATGTCAAAAATCTTTATACCCCCAAGCAATTTTACAGTAACCCCTTTTTTGTCCTATTGCCACTCACAGCCGCCTTTAATCCCTGATTTGTCAGAAGTTTCTTCCATTATTGAGTTTCCGTTGGGCGAACTTTTAACTGCAGAGGTCTCCATGGAAAATTGTGTCATTTCTGGGAAAAATCTCAGTAAGGTTCCTGCATATGTTTATGACCAAAAAATTGTGTGGGGTGCAACCGCAATGATATTATCAGAATTAAAAAAACTAATATTAAATGGCCTCAACAAATAGTTTATATTTGCTGGAATCATTAGACGAGGGAGATGTTTAAAAAAAATCCATTCGGTCATTATTTAAAACTGAAAAAATTTCTAATTCGTTTTATGGGATTTCTTACTCATCGGCGATATCGGGGATTTAATCAACTGCAAATCGAAGGTTCAGATGTCATCAGAGAGCTGCCAGAAAATAACGTTCTTTTTGTTTCTAATCACCAAACTTATTTTGCTGATGTCGTTGCCATGTTTCATGTCTTTAATGCCAGTTTAAGTGGAAGGATTGACTCAATTAAAAATGTGGGTTATTTGTGGAATCCAAAGCTTAACATTTATTTTGTAGCTGCAAAAGAAACAATGAAAGCTGGACTACTTCCCCGGGTTTTGGCATATGCTGGTTCTGTTTCCATAGAAAGAACATGGCGGGAAAAAGGACAAGAAATCAACCGTCAAGTTAAGATGAGTGATATTTCAAATATCGGAACGGCATTGGACGATGGTTGGGTGATCACATTTCCTCAAGGTACTACAACACCGTTTAAACCACTAAGAAAAGGAACTGCTCATATTATTAAGCGCTATAAACCCTTAGTTGTACCCATTGTCATCGACGGATTCAGAAGATCATTTGATAAAAGAGGTATTAGAATTAAGAAACGTGGTATACTCCAATCCATGGAAATTAAAAAGCCGTTAGAGATTGATTATGAAAACGAGTCTGTAGCATCTATCATAGAAAAAATAGAGTTTGCCATCGAACAGCATCCATCTTTTTTAAAGGTAATTCCAAAAGAAGAATTGGAGAGTTTAGAAAAATTGAACAAAGAGAGAGAGTGGTAAGTGTTTTGCATTTAATTTAATTATTTATTACTCCAGCACAACTTATTCTTGCTCCTGCTGCACCAGAGGGTTGTGAAACTAAATCATCTACCCCTTGGTGAACGATTACCGCCTTGTTGATAATATTTTTGACTGGGTCATCACAACCAATACACCATAAGTCGGTAGAAAAATTGACAAGACCAACCCCTTGCGCATTTGCTTTAAAATTTCCGATATCCCCTCTGTGAAAGCCCGACTTAGCTCCCCAAGCTCCATGGTTTTCAAAAGTAGGATTCCAATGACCCCCCGTAGATTTTCCATCTTCGGAAGAGCAGTCTGCTTTTTCATGAAGGTGAATGGCATGAGTGCCTTCATCCAGACCAAGAATATTTGCTTCGAGCGTGACAATACCGTCTTTTTCCATGAAAGTAACACTTCCTGTAGTACTACTACCACTTTTTGAGTTCAAGTCTATGGTGATTTTTTTCTCGCTAGACTCCTGACATCCAGCCATTAAAAAATACATTATTGTCACTAAACTTATTTTGATAATGTGCATGATCTAAAAATATATTATATGTTAGCTTTGTTAAATATAATAACTTTCTTCTGGAAAATTTTTTTTACTATAATCAAACTGAAATTTTTGTGACAAAAAAGACTTTTTTACTTTCGTTAATTTTTTTAATTACTGCTTGTAAAACAGCATATAAAACAGTTGATTTTCAAGAGAATAATATACCCTTGAAACCTGACTATGCTTCCGATCAAAGCTGGGCAATTTTACCAAATCATTACCCCAACTCCCTTGATATTTTAAAGGATAGTCTCCCAAAAAATGCAGATGTGTTTTACATCTATCCCACACTTTTGACCGATAGAAAATCAACGGACTGGAATGCTGATATTTGGGAAGATCAAGTCAGGAATGAAGTACTTCAAACTGCCGTAAAATATCAGGCGTCTGCTTGGTCTAAAGCGGCTAATTTATATGTTCCTTTTTACAGACAAGCCCATTATAGAATATTTGTTGAACCCTACAAAAAACAAGGACTCCAGGCTTGGGATATTGCTTATCAGGACATTAAAAATGCATTTGAACATTACTTGAAACATTATAATAAAGGGAGACCTATCATTATAGCTTCCCACAGTCAAGGGAGTATGCATGCTAAAGAATTAATCAAAGCTTTTTTTGATAATAAACCCCTGCAGCACCAATTGGTGGCTGCCTATCTAATTGGAACTAGAATATTTCCAGATGAATTTAAAACCATAAAACCGATGACTAGTCCAGATCAAATTAGTGGTTTTGTAAGCTGGAATTCTTATAAGATGAATAAACTTCCTGAAAATTTTGATAGCTGGTTTTTGGGTGGAGTGACTTCTAACCCCATTAGCTGGGACAAATCGCTAACGTCCAAACGTGAGTATCACAAAGGTCTACTCAACAGAGATTTAAAAATTTATCCTAAATGTTTATCCGTCAATGTAAAAGATGGACTATTGTGGACTTCACCTCCAGATATACCTGGAAAATTTTTCTTATCCCTAGTTAATAATTACCACTTTGCAGATATTAATCTTTTTTGGAAGGATATAGAGGAGAATGCGATTTTAAGGGTTAAAGCGTGGTATAAAAATAATTCCTAGAATGAATCAAAAACCTAAAGTTGTATGGATTACGGGAGCCTCATCAGGTATTGGAGCTGAACTGGCAAAACAATACTCAGCTATTGGCGTAAAATTAATTCTTTCGGCTCGAAGTACTGGTCTTTTAAATGAGGTTAAAGCCCAATGTATCAATCCAGAAAACATCAAAATTCTGCCTTTCGATTTAACCGATTTTAAAGCAGCCCCTGAAAGGGTTAAATCAGCCAATGACCTTTTTGGTAAAGTAGATATTTTAATTAATAATGCAGGTGTTAGTCAGCGTTCTCTCATTATTGATTCAGTTTTTGATGTTTACCAAAAACTAACAGAGGTAAATTATTTGGGACATGTGGCATTATCGAACGCGATTCTTCCTTATTTCATAAAACAAGGGGGTGGGAGTTTTGCAGTGGTGAGCAGTGTGATGGGTAAATATGGTTCTCCCTATCGATCTGGTTATGCTGGAGCCAAACATGCTTTACACGGTTTTTTTGATGTAATGAGAATGGAGCATCAAAGAGACAACGTGAACGTAACCATGATTTGCCCGGGATTTGTAAAAACCCCCATTTCAAAAAATGCATTGACTGGAGATGGGACACCGCTTAAAAAATACGACAAAGCCAATTTAAGAGGCTTAGCTGTTGAATTGATCTCAAAAAAAATCATTCGCGCAATCCATCAAAAAAAATGGGAAGTTTCTTTTGGTGGAAAGGAAAGATTGGGAGTATATTTAAAGAGATTATCAAATAAGCTACTGCATAGTCTTGTAATTAGAAGTAGCGTAAGGTAAAATATGGAATCAAACTATAAAAACGAACGAAGGACTGCTATCAAGCAGATTGCACTCTCCACAGTTGGACTTTCACTTGCTTCATCAATCCAAGTTCACGCTAAAGAAAACAAAAACTCTTATAATCAATTCAATATGAAAGGAAAAATTAACCATTCTGTTTGTAAATGGTGTTTTGGTCAGATTCCCCTTGAGGAATTTTGTGCCAAGGTCAAGTCAATGGGCATCACGGGAATCGACTTAATTGGTCCTAAACAATGGCATATATTAAAAAAATACGACTTGGTATCATCAATGAGTAACGGAGCTGAAATCAGTCTTACTGAAGGGTGGAATGATAAGCAATACCACAACACATTGGTCGATAGCTATCTCAAACATATCGATATGGTAGCCGAAGCAGGTTACAAAAATTTAATATGCTTTTCTGGAAACAAAAGAGATATAGACGACGAAACCGGATTGAATAATTGTGCAGAAGGTTTAAAAAGAATACTTGCTCATGCCGAGAAAAAAGGTGTGATTATCCAGATGGAGTTGCTTAACTCCAAAATTGATCATCAAGACTATATGTGTGATAATACAACTTGGGGATTTGAATTGTGTCGTAGAATCGACTCCGATAATTTCAAGTTACTCTATGATATTTATCACATGCAAATTAGTGAAGGTGATGTTATCAGAACCATAACCGATAATCACCAATTTATTGGCCATTATCATACTGCGGGTGTACCTGGTAGAAATGAAATTGATCAAACACAGGAATTATTTTACCCTGCAATTATGAGGGCAATTGCTGCCACAGGGTTTGATGGATTTACAGCCCAAGAATTTATTCCCAAAGGATCTAATCCACTTCAGTCACTCGAGAAAGCAATTCAATTGTGTGACGTATAACAAAAAACAAGTCTAACAACCCAATGCCACATCCTAATGATGTTTAAAATATTTTGTAAATTTGATAAAAATGATAAACGATGAAAAAACACATATTTTTTCTAATAGCATTTATCGGTTGTTTTGCATTCACCAATGCTCAGACCTCTGATAGTCCTTGGGCAGTAAATATTGGCGCGAATTTGGTCAGTGTCCAAGACGACGTAGTTGACGCTGACACTGGTTTTGGTGTTCCTTCGCTAAGTTTATCGAGATATATTACTGGGGGTTTTTCTATTGGGGCACAATACAGTCTAAATTCCTTAGATATAGATAATGCAAATATTGACTACACATCGCTTGATGCGATCTTAAAATATAACCTTGTTGAAGGAGATTTCCTACCTTACCTTTTTGGTGGTTATGGGCTTTCCAATTTTGGAAAAGACGATGATTCAGACGGCATATTTCCCTCGATTGGTGCTGGGAGAACAATTCTTGGAGGTGTTGGGTTAAATTATTTCATTTCTGACAAATGGGCATTAAATGCGAGTACCTCTTATCGCTCATCAAGCGAAAAGGCTACTTACAATCATTTACAACATGTAGTTGGATTTAGTTATGTATTTGGCGCTCAAGACACTGACAAAGATGGGGTATCCGATAAAAAAGATATTTGCCCAGAAATTCCTGGTCTAAAAGAATTTGAAGGATGTCCTGATACCGATGGTGATGGAATCCCTGATAATAAAGATGCATGCCCGGAAGAAGCTGGAAGTCCTGAAATGAATGGCTGTCCTGACGCTGATGGTGATGGCATTGCCGATAAAGACGATGCTTGTCCAAATGCAGCTGGAACCGCATTAATGAATGGCTGTCCTGATTCTGATGGCGATGGCGTAGCTGACAATATTGATAAATGTCCTCAAGATGCTGGAGATGCTGCCAATAATGGTTGTCCTTGGGACGATTCTGATGGAGACGGTGTTCCAGATAAAGATGATGCTTGTCCACAAGAAGCTGGTGAAGCCGCAAATAACGGTTGTCCTACTGTTCCACAAAAATTAATTGACTTCCTTAACAGTGAGAAATCTACGCTACTTTTCAATGCTGATAGTGCGAAAGTTTCAGACGATTCTAAATTAGTTCTTAGTGAGTTAAATTCTATTTTAACTGAATATCCTAATGCAACACTTGTTATCGAGGGTCATGCCTCAAGTGATGGTAGTTCAGGCTACAACCAAAAACTATCTGAAAAAAGAGCCAATAGCGTTAAAGAAGCTTTAACATCTCTAGGAGTAAATGCATCTAGACTATCTACTGCTGCATATGGTGAGACGAAACCTGTTGCTGATAACAAAACTGTAAAAGGTAGAGTAGCTAACCGCAGGGTTAAACTTGACAGAAGAGTTGAAATTAAAATTGTTGAATAACTATTCAAATATTATTTAAAAAAAACTCCCAGTATACTGGGAGTTTTTTTTTGCTGTAACTTAAAATTTAATTTTTCTTGGAATAATGAATGTCATCGCACATTCTTAAAGTTTCTGCCGCTTTTTCTGCAGTTATATCCCTCTGGGGGTCAGCAAACATTTCATACCCAACCATGAATTTTTTAACCTCTGCTGAACGCAATAAAGGGGGTAAGAATGAGAAATGAAAATGCCAAAAATCATTTGATTCCCCATTTGTAGGTGCTTGATGTATTCCAGCTGAATAAGGGAAAGAAACTTTAAAAAGATTGTCATATTTTATAGTAAGAGCAATCATTATGGCGGCAAAATCGCTTTTTTCAGCTGTTGTCAGCGTTAAAATATCCCGATGATGATTTTTAGGAATAATCATTGTCTCATAAGGCCAAGTTGCCCAAAATGGAACTAAAGCCACAAAAGAACGATTCTCTAGCACCAAGCGTTCCTTTACTTTTAACTCCTGGTCTACATAGTCTGATAAAAGGCTTCGCTTATGGGTATTCCAATAATTTTTCTGACTTTCATATTTCTTTTTTGCTTCTCCTGGAATTGATTTCTGCGCCCAAATTTGTCCATGAGGATGAGGGTTTGAACACCCCATGATTGCCCCTTTGTTTTCAAATATTTGAACATGGTTGATGTCTTGTTTTTCACCCAAGCTTTTAAACTCCTTTTGCCATAAATCAATAACTTCTTCGACTTGTCCCTGGCTCATTAGTGGTAGGGTAAGGGCATGGTCGGGTGCATAGCAGATTACCTTACACAAACCTGTTTCTGAAACGGCTTCGATAAGTCCTTCGCTAAAACTACCATCAGCGCCTTCGTTCAAAGCGGCAAAATCATTTTTAAAGCTGTAGGTACCCTCGTAATTCGGATTAACCTCTCCATTTGCTCTTTTATTACCCGGGCACAAATAACAACTTGGATCATAGCTTATCTTTTCTAACTGTGCTGGACTGTCTTTTTTTCCCTGCCAAGGTCTTTTCGTTCTATGGGGAGAAACTAATACCCATTCTCCAGTTAATATATTTTTTCTTCTATGGGTTTTGTCTTGAAGTGTTTGCTGGTTCATAGTTCAATTATTGATACACCGTTAGATATTTCTACTTCAATTGGACTAAGTGAAAGATTAAATTGATTTTTATAATCATTACTTACAGCTGCTACGTATGAATCGAGAAAATCTCTATGAATTAAATTTATGGTACATCCACCAAAACCGCCCCCCATCATTCTTGATCCAATCACTGAGGTATGATTTTTAGAATAATCAACTAAAAAATCCAATTCTGGGCAGCTTACTTCGTATTTTTTTGACAACCCCTCATGGGAACCATACATCAGTGCACCAAATTGAGTCAGTTCTCCATTTTGAATTACCTTGGATGCCATTTGAGTTCTATTTTCCTCTTCCACGACATAAGTTGCTCTTTTGAAGACTACTTCATCGAATTCCTTTTCAAGTGTTTTGATAATATCTAGTGGTACCTCAGCCAAATGTTTGTATTCTGGAAAGTGTGATTGAATTATCTTCAGTGCTTTCTCACAGTCTTCTCGTCGGAGGTTGTATTCACTGCTGGCTAAGTTATGGGCTACGTTGGTGTTGAGTAAAACAATTTTATAGGGATTTATATCCGCAGGTATCAATTGGTAATCAAGTGTTTCGCAATTCAGCAGTATTAATTTTTTTTTCTGCCCCATGGTTACCGCAAATTGATCCATAATACCACATTTCGTTCCGACAAAATCGTGCTCTGCTTTTTGAGCTATTTTGATTCGATCCAAGTCGGTTAAATCCAAATTGAATAACTCATTAAGTCCAAAGGCAATACCACATTCTAAGGCTGCAGAGGAACTAATTCCTGAACCTATCGGTAGATTACTTTCTATTTCACAGTCAAAAGCACTTAAAAGATTAGGTCTTAATTTAAGTATACCGTCAATTACCCCAATAACATAATTACCCCAATGATTATTTGATTTTGGTTTTATAGGTTCCTCTAAATTGAAGAGAAAACCGTCAGTAGACTTTGACGTTATATGACAAACGCTACCTGTCTTTTTTTTAAAACCAATGGTGATGTTTAGATTGATTGCTGCGGGTAAAACATGGCCACCATTGTAGTCAATGTGTTCACCAATTAGATTGATTCTGCCAGGAGATTGGACAGTCAAATCAAATTTATTCGTTGCTACCAAAGCAATGAGTATATTACAGTTAGTATAATCAGTGTTGCAAACGCTCCAATATTGAAAGTAGGGGAGGTTTTGAAAATCCCTTTTGATAAATCGATTCCTTTTTCGTCTTCAGCTCCTTTATTTTCTTTAAGGCTTACAATAATTATAACTGCCATGGTCAATAAGGCAGTTAATCCCATTTGATCCATCCATGGGAGTTCAGGGAAAAAGACTTTCATCGAGGTACCATCAACCCATCCCTTAGACCCTACTTTGAGGAACATAGCGATTGGTATAGAGCTTAAAGCTCCCCAAATCGCGGCTTTATTTGTGGTTTTCTTCCAAAACAATCCTAATAAAAAGACTGCAAGTATACCAGGGCTAACAATTCCAGTATATTCTTGAATAAACTGGAAAGCTTGGTCAATTCCACCCAAAAGCGGCGCCATAGTAGCCCCTATGATTAGCGCAATTGCAGCAGATATCCTTCCTACTTTTACAGTTTGTTTGTCATTTGCATTTTTATTTATTAACTGCTTATAAATGTCCATGGTAAAAATGGTAGAAGTCGAGTTGAGCATTGAAGCCAAAGAGGAAACAATTGCAGCAGCGAGCGCAGCAAAGGCAACACCCTTTAACCCGACAGGAAGAAACTGCATCAACCAAGGATAGGCTTTGTCAGCTTTACCATCAGTAGGCATGTTTAGCATACCACTTTCTCCAAGACTAGCCAGAATTTCAGGATCATTGACAATCACATAGGCTGCGATACCTGGAATTACAACGATAAGAGGTATAATTAACTTTAAAACTGCGGCAAACAAGATTCCCTTTTGAGATTCTTTTAAAGATTTGGCAGCTAGTGTGCGTTGGATAATGTATTGATTGAATCCCCAATAATACAAATTGGCTACCCATAACCCCCCAACAAGGACTCCGATTCCTGGTAAGTTTTTGTATTCGGGATTGGATTTATCTAAAATCATTTCAAAACGATCAGGAGCAGCGTTGTAAATATGCTTGAGCCCTTCTACCACTCCTTGACCTTGAGAAACGGTATTCAAAGCTAGATAAGTGGTGACTAATCCACCAAGAACAAGGAAAACTACCTGAATTATATCAGTCCAAGCGACGGCAGATAATCCACCATACAATGAATAGGCGGCAGCAAATAGCGCTAGACCAATTACTGCGTAGATCATGTCTACTCCTATGATTGTCTCTAAAGCAAGTCCTCCCAAATACATCACTGATGCCAAATTGACGAAGACATAAAGACTGATCCAAAAGACAGCAAGAATTGTTTTTAAGTTGGCAGAGAATCGTTTTTCCACAAACTCTGGAATCGTGTAAAGCCCTTTTTCAATAAAAATGGGAAGGAAGAATTTCCCTACAATAATAAGGGTAATGGCTGCCATCCATTCATAAGAAGCAATGGCAAGTCCTAGAGCAAAACCAGAACCTGACATACCGATAAATTGCTCGGCAGATATATTAGCAGCGATAAGAGATGCTCCAATAGCCCACCAGGGAAGTGATTTACTCGCCAAGAAATAATCCTCAGCACTTTTTTCTTTTCCTTCTTTGGTTCTGGAAACCCATAAGCCTACCCCCAGAATCACCAGGGCATATACGCCAAAGATTAAATAATCTAAAAATTCAAAACTAGAATTCATTTTTTTTTGTTTGGTTTATAATTTTCTGATTTTTTTCTCCCATTTCCAGGCAGCATTCAGTGCCTGTTCTAGGGTATATTGCGCTTTCCATCCTAAAATTTTATTAGCCTTTGTGGTGTCTGCATAAGCAGCAACCACATCGCCTTTTCTTCTTGCAGTAATTTCGTAATTCAATGGTTGGCCAGATACCTTTTCAAAGGTTTTAATCACCTCTAAAACACTATTTCCCTTGCCAGTGCCAAGATTAAAAACTTCAAAACTTTCGTCCTGCTCTTTGGAAATCATTCTTTGAAGTCCCATTACATGGGCTTTAGCTAAATCAACTACATGAATATAGTCGCGAACGCATGTACCATCCTCAGTAGGATAGTCATCACCAAAAACACTTAATTTTTTATGAATCCCGGCAGCAGTTTGTGTAATAAAAGGGACTAGATTTTGTGGTTTTCCAATAGGTAATTCCCCAATTTCACATGAGTTGTGAGCTCCGATTGGATTAAAATATCTCAAAGCAATTACTTGTAAAAACTTATTCGCTAGAGAGGCATCTTTTAGTATTTCTTCACCTATTTGTTTGGTGTTTCCATAAGGCGATTCTGCTTTTTTTATCGGTGCGTTTTCGTCAATGGGCAACTGATCGGCTTGACCATAAACGGTGCATGATGAGCTGAAAATAAAAGGAAAATTAGTTCCTTTTCTCTCGATCGCCTGAAGCAGATTAACCAATGACCCTATATTGTTATCGTAGTATTCGAGAGGTTTTAAAACACTTTCACCAACTGCCTTGGAGGCTGCAAAATGTATAACTCCTGAAATATTTGGATTCTGATTAAACAATTCATCGACCATATCCTTATTTCGAAGGTCGAGCTCGATAAATGAGACTGGGTGATTGATGATCTTTTTTATACCGTCTAAAACATTGATAGATGAATTAGACAAGTCATCTACTATAACTACTTCAAAACCTTTTTCGATGAGTTCAACGCAGGTATGAGAGCCAATATAACCAAGTCCTCCAGTGACTAAAATTTTTGAAGTAGAAATAGTTTAAATATTTTGGTTTAAAACAAATTTAAAATTTTTTTTCAGATGGTTGAGTTATTCTTTACAAATTCAAATATTGAGTTTTTTTTAATTAAAACTTAATCTTTTTTGGCAGTACAATTACCCGAATTTAAAAGCTAAAACTGGCGATATAAAACTATCTTAGCCGCTGAAAATTTTGATGAATGGCCACTATTAAAAATATTGCAATTATTGCCCACGTAGATCATGGCAAAACAACCCTTGTTGACAAGATTATGTATCATTGCCAGCTATTTCGGGATAATCAAAACAAGGGTGAGTTGATTTTGGATAACAATGACTTGGAGAAAGAAAGAGGTATCACCATTATATCCAAAAATGTATCCGTTAACTACAAGGGGGTAAAAATTAATATTATTGATACTCCTGGTCACGCTGATTTCGGTGGAGAGGTTGAGCGGGTGCTTAATATGGCTGATGCAGCTATTCTCCTAGTTGATGCTTTTGAAGGTCCAATGCCTCAAACACGTTTTGTTTTGAAAAAGGCTCTAGATCTTAAATTAAAACCATTGGTGGTTATCAATAAGGTTGATAAGGAAAATTGCAAGCCCGAAGAAGTTCACGAATCTGTTTTTGATTTAATGTTTGATTTGGGTGCCGAAGAATGGCAATTAGATTTTCCAACTATTTATGGATCTGCCAAAAATAACTGGATGGGTGAGGATTGGAAAAATCCTAAGGATTCCATAGCTCCACTACTAGATACAATCCTTGAGCACGTCCCTTCCCCTGAAATTAAGGAAGGCAATACGCAGATGCTCATCACTTCCTTAGACTATTCACCTTACACAGGTAGAGTGGCTATTGGTAGATTAAATAGGGGAGTTCTAAAAGCTAATATGAATACTAGTTTGATTGATCGTGAGGGAAAAATCACAAAATCTAAAATTAAAGAAATTAATGTTTTTGACGGTTTAGGCAGGAGAAAGGTTGATCATGTTGAGGCTGGGGACATTTGTGCAGTCATCGGTCTTGAGCATTTTAACATTGGAGATACCATTGCCGATTCTTTGTTGCCAGAAGCACTGCCAACAATTGCAATTGATGAACCTACCATGAGCATGCTCTTTACCATCAATGACTCCCCATTTTTTGGAAAGGACGGAAAATTTGTTACCTCAAGGCATATTAAAGATCGTTTAGAACAAGAGCTGGAACGAAACCTAGCCTTGCGACTTGAAACAACTGACTCCGCAGATAAATTTTTGGTATATGGTCGTGGGGTAATGCATCTGTCTGTACTTATAGAAACGATGCGGAGAGAGGGATATGAGCTTCAAATAGGTCAACCACAAGTCATTATCAAGACTATTGATGGAGTGAAATGCGAACCGATTGAAACCCTAACCATTGATTTACCTGAGAATTTATCCGGTAAGGCGATTGAAATGGTTACCAACAGGAAAGGAGAAATGGTGAGTATGGAAAACAAAGGAGATCGAATGCTTTGTGAATTTATTATTCCTTCAAGGGGAATTATTGGGCTCAGAAATCAACTTCTGACCAATACAGCAGGCCAAGGAATAATGAACCACCGATTTATGGAATTTCAACCATTTAAGGGAGCAATTCCAAGTAGGGTAAATGGCTCTTTGATATCAATGGAAAAGGGAAGTGCTATACCGTATTCTTTGGATAAGCTCCAAGAGCGTGGTAAGTTTTTTATCCATCCCAATGAAGAGGTCTATACTGGTCAGGTAATAGGCGAAAATTCTCGTGCCGACGATTTGGTAGTCAATGTTACTAAAACAAAAAAATTATCGAATGTAAGGGCTTCTGGTAGTGATGAAAAAGTAAATCTAGCTCCTCCAATAAAATTTTCTCTTGAGGAGGCATTGGAATATATTCAATCCGATGAGTATGTTGAGGCAACACCTAATTATCTTAGGCTCAGAAAAGTTTTTTTAGATGAAAATGAAAGGAAAAGAAATACGGCTAAGTAAGCTTTTTTAAAACCTAAAAGTATTTCGATACAGAAAGGTTTATTAAACTATCTTGTTTAAAAAACAATAGGAAGCGTTCCTCTTCTGAAATACCACTAAACACTCTGGTTTCTAAAGAAACGACAAAATTCTTTTTAAACCTTCGCGATCCCTCGATGGTAAATAAGTTGGTGTTGGTCTCCAAGTCGTGAATTCCTCCGGCCAGTATAGCGGTGTCTTGGGTGTCATTAAATGCAACTCTAATTCCATAGAAAATGTCATCTTGAAGCCCGCTGATTGACCAATCCCCACGTTCGTCATAAAGATATTCTCCTAGCACTCCAATGTCTAAGCCGTTTTTGTCAATATTGGTGAAGGTAAATTCAAACCCTGCATCAAAAGCAAAAAACTTTTGTGCTATTGCATCTCGATAAATTGACTCAAATTTTAGCAGTAGTGCTCCAGCAGTAATTTGTAAATCCACTCCATACTGATCAATTAGTGGATAATAAGCATCGATATTACCCTGCTCATCAAATTGAAAAAATGGCTCTCGACCGTTACCGTTAAAATAAGAAAGTCCGATATCAAGAATTCCAATGTAGTGTTTCCATCTAACTGCAAAATCAGGATGCCATGCTTTCTGTTTGCTTTCATAACCTACGTCATTGCCATCAATAACAGTATCAAATCGATATCGACCTTTTTTTCCTGGGAATTCTCGCTTGCGATGATAGGGAAGGTAGTAGAAATCTAAGGTGCCGAATCCTGAAGTAAACCAACTTAACTGAACCATGGGTTGTCCTAATTTCTCCTCACCATCAAAACTTTTTAAGGCATCTGTCTGGTTGATGATATCAACCAAATGATTGCTTTCAGTTACTCCCCAGAATACTTTTTTAAATCCTATATTAATTTCCAAATTATTTTTTGCTTTTTGGTAATAGAATTCTCTTAAATCCCAATAGGTTCTATTGCTATCCCGATCTAAGCAGAAGTAGGCAGAGAAGATTAAATTTTCGTAGCCCTCATTCCACTTCAAACTATAAGTAGGTCGAATAGCTATAGATGGATAATAGGTTAACTGGTCTTGGTAGGCAGCGCTATCATAAAAATACCGCGATTCACGATTTAATTCCCATTCTAGATCGGTATCGACTTTGTTCTTTTGAGCAAAAAGAAAAAAACTACTTAAAAAAATAAAATAACTCAGTCGAAATTGATTCATAATGCAAAAAACAAAGCCCCAAACAGGGGCACTGCAATGGTGTATATTAAAAGATCGAATTAGTTCGAGGCTCTTCGTAAAGCAATTTCAGTGAAGTCACCTTCTTTTAAGTTTACTTCAAAATTATAATTGTTAAAAAACAATAAAGTTTCTTTTTTGCTCTGATGGTTGACCATTTCGAACTTGTTAGCGCGCCAAAATTTATCTTTGTAAAGCTTGTAATCCGTGTAGGTCAAGGTTTTTAATAAAGCGCCTTTTCTGTCGTAAAATTCAATTTCCTCAAGACGGTAATCTTTGGCTTTATTGTAAACAGCTATTCTTTTTTTATAACCGGATTTTGGGTCTACTGGGTCTTGTTCAACATATAACAAGTCACCTTCTTGCTTTAAAAATTTATATGTATTTTTCTCCAACTCGACTGAGGAAAGGTCTTCATATGCGAATTCACTTCCTACAAAAGGTCCCGATTTATTACTTGAGGAAATTCGTTTGGTTCTTTGAATTGAAGGTAAAAACAACCACTGGTCGTCAGCTCCTACTTTATGGGTAAAGGTCAGTGTTGATGTTCCTTTAATATCTTTAGGACTGGTAAAAACAATCATAGATTTGTCACCATCCTCATCTAACTCAAGGGTTTTGTTACTTAATGTCCGTTCGCTAATTTGGCCATTTTTATTTTTTAAAACCATTTTTAAGTCAACAGTAGAACTTCCAAACCCACGGTCTGCCTCAATTGCTGCTGCAACAATCTGAGCCCCTTTTTCTTCATCCGTTTGTGCAGAGAGTAAGAGAGGTAATGTCAAAAATAAACTAAAGATGATGTTTTTCATTGTTTAATAATTATAGCGTAAAAATTAATTAATAGTAGTAGTCTTTTTGTAAGCCAATACTAAAATAGATGGCAAAAGAATAAAATCAATGATCAAAGCAGCGGTTATGATAACCACAGTAATTCTAGCCATATAGCTGTTTAAAGCAAATGGAGAGCTAGAGAGCACCACAAAACCCGTTACCAAGATCAAGGTGGTGATCACAAGTGCGCGACCCACTGTTTCAAAAGCGTAAATTACGGAGTCTTTGGCATCATAATTCAACTCCCTCCGAGCCCTAAGAAATTTACTCATAAAATGAACGGTATCATCAACGATAATTCCCAAGGTCATCCCAAAAACAACAACCATTCCCTGATTAATCTCTCCCAGGTAAAGCATCCAAAATCCAAACCCAACAATTACAGGAGTAAGGTTAGGAATAAGACTCAGTGCACCCATTTTTAAACTTTTTAAGGCAATCATTAAAACGATAGAGATCAGTAACAGAGCTATAATATTACCTTTCAACATACTTTCAGCCTGACGAAATCCTAATTTTGCAAACATCACCGTTGGACTGACTGCAATAGCATTCATATAATCTGGAGTATTGTCTTCAAGCCACCTTTCAGCCCTACGCGTAAAATCGAGCATGCGCTTACTCCCGACGTTTTTGAGCGTTACGGTCATCCTGGTTTCCGATTTATCTACATTAATCTGATTGTTAAGATCTAATCCAAAAGGCAGCGATAATTCGTACAACAAAAGATATTGAGCCGCCTCTTGACGATTGGTAGGAACGTTATAAAAAGAGGTGTCATCACCATGCATGGATTTATTGACTTTCTTGGTGACTTCCGCAAAAGAATTGACATGCACTACCTCCTCTTGCTCATAGAGCCATTTTTCAAAAGCATCCAATTTTTCTAAGTAAATCGGGTTATTAATTCCCCCACTTTCGCCACTTCCAATCGAAAATTCGGCATTGTATATACCAGTGAGATTATCATTAATAAAATCACTATCAGTTCTAAATTTTACGGTCTTGTCAAAATAGTTCACAAACTGATCATTGAAAACATTTTGGAGCGCAAGGATTGCCATTCCGAATATAAACACGGAAGATATTATTGTCAATTGTAATGGTCGATCAACGACAAAATTTCCTAGTTTGGTGTATAAACTGGGTTGAGGTTTAATTTCAGACTTTTTTGTTTTTTTCCACAATGGGAAAATAGCCATTAATGCGGGAAGGGTAGTGGAAGAGTAGAGCAATGCCATGGTCATTCCAAAAGCGGTAATATTCCCAAGATGCCAGAATGGAGGAACTTCACCAAAATTTAGGGTTAAGAAACCAATCACTGTGGTGAGACTTGTAATGAAAACAGGCATAAAATTGAGTCTTAAACTTTCAATGATTGCCTCTTTTTTGCCGTAGCCCTCTTTTCTAAATTTTTGCAGCATGGTTACCAGTATATGAATACTGTCAGCTACTGCTAAAGTGAGTATCATGGTAGGAAATACTGATGAGGGAGGCGTTAATTTTATCCCTGATAATCCGATAAATCCAAAAGCACTCATGATGGAGAACATGACAACAACCAATGTGGCGATTGTAGCAAAAATATTTCGAGTTAATAAGAGGGTTACTGCCACAACAATCATAAACATCATACCGATTAATGCCAAGTCGTTTTGAGAGGATTCAAAAAAGGCAGTATTAAGGGGGACATTTCCGCTTACATATACATCAAATTGAGGGTATTTTTCTTTAAAAGAAGCAATCATTCCCCTAGTCGCTCCCATAATCTCCGGAATCTCTGTTGCACTATCGATGCCTGGGAGTCTTACTGTAATATTTATGGCTGTGACACTTCCTTCTTCATTAATCAATCGACTGACCAAAACGGGCTCTTTTAGTGCGATTGCCTTAATTTCGCTAATTTTTTCTTCGGTCAAGTTTTCAGACATATAGGACAAGTCTTCAACGTACAGATCATCACCCTCTGCACGGGTATGCTGATAATTAGTTAAGGCATCAACTCTTGAGGAATAGGGCGTATTCCAGGCTTCAGCTGTTAATGCCTCGATAGCGATAAGATTATCTTTTGTGAAAATCTCTTTGTTTTCAGGCGCAAGTACAATTAAGATATTATCAACTTTAGAGTACTTTTCTTGAAGCCCATCGAAGGCCTCTAATTCGGGGTTGGATTCACTAAAAAATACATGGTAGTCACCATCGAATTCCATTTTTCCTTGCGAGGCTAAGCCCATAGCCAGTACGACGGAAACTAGTAGCACAATCCATTTATGTCGGACGACAAAAGAACCCCATTTTTCAGCAAAAGATTTTTTGAGTTGATTCATTTATAAATATAGTTAATACAAATATAGATTTAATAATAACTATCTATTACTAACTAGCACATAGAAATTACCCTTCTTAGTTTAATTATGCATAATGAAACAATTCATCATCTAATTTTAAGAATTCGATAAAAGTTTTGAGGGTAAATAGAGACTTTCTATTCTTTATCAATTGAAACAGATCAAATATGTTTTTATCGAATTGGTATTCAGCGCCCTCCGCCAAGTAATAGTTGACTCAGTCAATTTTTTTTAAAAATTGCTGAGTAGCCCCCTCCGCTTGCCATTGGGATATTAATTGTTGAATTTGAGTCCAACTGTTTTATTTCAAAGCTGTAATCAATAGCGTTTTTATCGGCATTTATACCATCTCTGTAAACTTGTACTTGATAGGGGGTATCAGGCTCTAAGAATGAAAGTTTTACATCAAAGCTTCTTTTGGTGTCATCAGTCATGGCTCCGAGAAACCACATTTCATCCTTTTTTCTCGCTACAACAAGATAGTCTGATAGGGCTGCTTCTAAAACATGGGTCTCGTCCCAAGTGGTAGGAATTTGTTTGATGAAGTTTACTGTTTCTTGTTCTTTTTTATAAACCGAAGGAGCATCACAAAGCATCTGTATAGGAGATTCAAATACAGTATACATGGCGACCTGATGCGCTCTGGTTCCTAAAGTCATGGGTCTAATAAAATTAGCTTTCATGTTTCTTGGATTGTTAACGTTGGTCATAGCACCAGGGGTATAATCCATAGGTCCAGCAGCCATTCTAATAAATGGAATGGTCAAATTATGCTCAGGGTTAATCGGAAAAGGTGTTTCAGAATAGGGAAAATGTCTCACCTGCCATTTTACTTGCTCATTACCCATAACACCCTCATAAGTCACTAAATTCGGCCATATACGCTCTATCCCAGCTGGTTTGAAAGCACCGTGATAATCAACCAGTAATTTGTACTTAGCGGCAATTTTTGCAATTCGCTCATATGAGTTAACCATATACTGATCGCCGCGCTGCATAAAGTCCACTTTAATGCCAACTGCTCCCCAATCTGAATACAACTTAAGGAGCCCATCTGTGTCATCATCCAATGGTTTCCAAAGCACCCAAAGTATAATTCCTACATCTTTTTGTCTGCCGTATTCTATAAGTTTTTTTATATCAATTTCTGGATTAGATTCATAGATTTCGGTGGTTGACTTTGTCCAGCCCTCATCTAAGATTACATACTCTATATCATTTTCAGCAGCAAAATCAATATAATATTTATAAGTTTCTTGATTGATTCCCGCCCTAAAATCAACACCTGTAATGTTATTGGCATTCCACCAATCCCAAGCTACTTTTCCCGGTTTAATCCATGTGGGATCTTCTATTTTCGATTTTCCAGAGAGCTGCGCTACCAGATTGCTCTCCACAAAGGTCGCATCTTGATCAGAGATGATGAATAAACGCCAAGGATATGCCTTTTTCCCTGATATTTCGGCGATATATTCAGCTTCTTTAGTAATGATTTGATTGCGGTCTGGACTAAAAGCTTCATTCGGTGCTGCTTCCAATACAAATTTGGGGATTTTTGGAGAAAAGTTATTTCTAGCAGTTTTCTCTAAGTACATGATGGGATAGTCAAAAACTGAAGTCTCAGTAAATAAAAATTTTATTCCCTGAGATTCAAATAAGACAGGTAAACTACAAAAATCCCCTTCTTTTAGTTTGGATACTGATGTATTGTTGTATAATCTTTCATTATTAGAATACATGGATTGTTCCCACGCAAAGTAGGTAGTAGCACCCTCGGGTAAACTTAAATTCATTTTTTCACTGATGACATTTTTTGACCTTGTATCACGATCAACAAATCGATAAGCAATTCCATCATCATAGGCTCTAAAAATAACTTGGTAATTCTGTCTGAAATTTAAAGTCATCTGGCTAAAAGTGTTTTTGACAACCTTGTCCTTGTTGGGGATAGTAATTTCAGTGATTTCATTGATATCCGCTACTTTGCTACTTTTGAGTTTTGGAGAAAGCCCAAAAACTCTACCGTCACCTAGTTTTAGTCCTAACGCTGTATTTTTAATAATTTGTTTCTCTTCAAAAAAAACAGTCATTGACAGTTGATCAATTGTATTGATCTCGATTTTTATTTTCTCGTTGGGAGATTTCAAACTGAGTGTTTGCGCATTAGCAGATCCTAAAAAAAACAACGCAAAAAAGAGGGAGTAGATAAGAAACTTAATATGATTCATTCTTGATTTATTAGCGCGATAAATATAGAAAAAGAAGCTTAAGAAGTCTCTTTAGTTTTATAAAAATGTTATTGCATACCCCTCTTTTCCAGCGCGACCTGTCCTCCCTATTCTATGAATATAACTCTCTTTCGAGAAGGGAATTCGGTAATTGATCACATGGGTGATATTGTCGATATCTATTCCACGAGCGGCAACATCTGTAGCTACCATTACTTGTATGTTTCCCGATTTAAATTTTTGGATGGCTTTTGTTCGGTATTGTTGAGATTTGTCTCCATGGATTTCATCCACTTTTACCTCTAGTCGTTTTAATTGTCGACACAATTTAGATACTTGTCTCTTTGTTTCCGAGAAAATTAAAACTTTTTTAAAGGCTTCCTTACTGAGAAAATCCATTAAAATTTCAATTTTTTCATCATCCCCTTTTGTTTTTATAACCTCTTGATAAATATTATCAGTATTTGCTTGCCCATCGGAAACCCTTACTTTTTGATAATCCTTGACAATGCCATTGATGATGCCTTGCTGTTTTTCATTTTCAGTGGCTGAAAAAAGAATGGTTTGCCTCCTTTTGTGCATTTGATCAATTATTTTTTGCACCTCTTTAAGAAAGCCCATATCGAGCATGGTGTCGAACTCATCCAAAACTAAGTTTGAAAACTCATTGAGTTTCAACGCACGACGATTGATCATATCATTAATTCTTCCTGGTGTGCCTATAATTACGTGGTTTGTTCTCCTGAGCTTGTCCAAATCTTTGTTAATACTTGTACCCCCAATAAAACAGCTGCTAAAAATTTTTAAACCCTTGCTTAAGCTTCTAAATTCTTGATCAACTTGTTGTGCCAACTCTCTAGTGGGAACCAAAACTATTGTTTTATGATTTTTTTTATCGACAATTAGTCGGTTGATAATTGGAATAAGAAAGGCACCCGTTTTACCAGTTCCAGTATTAGCAATTCCAATAACACTTTCTCCCCTAGATAGGAATTCGAATGTTTTATCTTGAATTTCGGTAGTGTTTACAAAACCTTTTCTTTTAATTTTTTCTTGGAGTTGCGGATGAATTTCAAGCGCTACAAAAGCCCTTGTAACGACCTTTTTTCCTCCGTCATTAACTTTGATAGATTTGTTGACTAGCGTGCTTGGGTCCAAATCTGATTTTTTGAACCTACCTCCAGATCTACCTCCAGATCGTCCTCTTTGACTTGGTCTTGCACTTCTTCTACTTGACCTTTGAGAGCCATCTCCCCTTTGTCGATTTTCTCCCGGATCACTTTTTTTGTTGTCACCACTT
>CAJWGK010000036.1 GCA_913030895.1 uncultured Flavobacteriaceae bacterium
ATTAAATAATGATGACTATTATGTAGTGTTAATACCTAGAATAAGTTAATGTGAGTTTTGGTTAATTTATAAAAAGAAGATTGTTATAAACATATTATTAGCACTAAAAATTATATTAAATTACTGAAAACCATAAATTTACAATAAGAACTTACAATTGTTAATAGCATTTGAGTGTTAAAAAATTAGATGAATTTTAAGGAAAAAAATTGTTGAGAAACGAAAAAACAAGACTTACAACCGGAAGAATAAAAATTATAACATAAATAGTATAATTCCCTTTTTTGTTTAACCGTAAAATATTTTAATTTCACCAAAAACGATTAATAAATCTTATTAACAAATAATTAATACAGGCGCTAACAGAAAGCTATAAAGTTGTTAATTTTATAAATAAAAATGAGAATATCTATAGGAAACGATCACGCCGGGGTTGAGCTAAAGGAAACCATAAAGACCCATTTAGAAAAAAACGGGCATACAGTATTTAATCACGGAACGGACGGACGAGATAGTGTAGACTACCCAGACTTCATCCACCCTGTAGCCGAAGAAGTAGCGCAGCATCAATCAAACCTTGGAATAATTATTTGCGGAAGTGGGAATGGCGCAGCAATGACAGCCAACAAACATCAAAATATTAGAACCGCACTCTGCTGGACGGAAGAAATATCAAAACTCTCAAGGCTACATAACGATGCAAACATCATCAGTATACCGGCTCGATTTGTAAGTACGGCAGAAGCAATTCAGATGGTAGATGTTTTCCTCTCAACTCCTTTTGAGGGAGGAAGGCATCAAAACAGGGTCAACAAAATACCCTGTGTATAAACCACATTTTTTAACTTAAAGAGTTTTAAGTATTTTGTCCTAAGGAATCCAAAAGCTTAGCTACTGTTTTTGAAAGCTCCTCGGAGGAGTGGTCTAACTTTCCTTTATACAAAAACATATAATATCCGCAGGGAAGCTTTTCTTCGATCAGCTTTTTATAAAGCTGAACACTTGCGCGAATTTGTCTTTTTACTCTGTTGCGCTCAACGGCTAAAAATACGTCTCTTTTTGAAACTGCAACACCAATGAAGATCGCCTCTTTCACCTCAATGTCTTTTAAATAGCGTAACACCAAAAGATCAGAGCGAAGCTGCTTTCCTTTTTTAAAAACATCATCAATATGAATCTTGTTTTTAAGTTTTTTTATTTTCCGAACAGACGTCAATCTTTATTTTTAAAGTAATTATTTTCTCTATCAATATCAGCCATATAGTAGCTTGGATCGATTACAACCTCAGAAATATCCTCCACGGGACGATCAATAATAAACTCGAACTCTGGATATGCCCACGCCCAATCTTTTAGCTTTATCCATTCAATTTCGTAAGGATTATCTTTCTCCCCTCTCATTAGCGGAATAGGGATATAATACATTGAAGAGCTGCCGTCTTTAAAGTTTACCAAGACATCTAACGGCATTGGCATAGAGCCAATTCTTTCAAGAGTAACAACAGCATCTTTTCTTTTTTCCTTTATGGATTTAATTGCGTAATCAATCGTATTGGTTGTTTGCGTCCAGTCAGTGAGATACCACCTTAGTTGAATACCTGAAATTCGCTCGGCAACCCTTCTAAAGTCATTAGGAACAGGGTGTTTAAATTTAAATTCTTCATAGTAAGATTTAAGTGTTTGCGCGAGCTTATCCGCACCAATGACATACCCTAGTTGAGCAAGAAAAACGGCTCCTTTACTATACGCAGAAATTTCATAGGCCAAGTTGTAATCATAACGATTGGCATTAGTTTGTTGTGGTTGCTCCTTACCCGATTGCGCAAGGTAGATATAGTTTCCGTATGATGACATAAGAGGAAACTCGTTGTTCTGATCTAAAATTTTATCTTCGGCCAGGGTTGAAATATAGGTAGTAAAACCTTCATCCATCCACTCATATTTCATTTCGTTTGTTGCCAAGACATGCTGAAACCAGGAGTGAGCCAGCTCATGCGCCGTTACCCCGACTAGGCTCCCAAAGCTTCTTTCTCCAGTAATTAGGGTTATCATGGCATACTCCATTCCGCCGTCTCCCCCTTGGGCAACAGTGTATTGCTTGTAAGGATATTCTCCTATGGTTTGATTATAAAACTGCATCAATGCCGCAGTTTTAGGCTGAAGCCGCTTCCAGCGATCGTTAAATTCAGGGTTGTTCTTATAGAAAAAATGAAGCTTAACACCGTTTGGTCCAGCGTAAGTATCATGAATATATTCAGGGTCTGCTGACCAAGTAAAATCATGAACCCTTGGTGCTATAAAATGCCATGTTAATTTTTTCTTTTTTGACTTGCCTTCATTTTCACTATAGCCGTGACCAACCTCGTCGGGGTTTTGTAAATAGCCACTTGCGGCGACAGTATATTCTTTATCTATGGTCAGCTTTACATCGAAATCACCCCAGACTCCGTGAAATTCTCTCCCCAAATACGGCTCAGCATTCCAACCTTCATAGTCGTATTCAGCCATTTTAGGATACCATTGTGCCATTGAAAACTTAACCCCCTCAGATGAGTTTTTTCCAGCTCTTCTGACAAGATCGGGGACCTTGCCTTCGAAGTTTAATGTGAGTAAAGTACTATCTCCGGGATAAAGTGGTGAAGCCAGTTGGACTTCCAGAATGGTTTCCGAAAGTGAAGATTTTATTTTTTTTCCATCTTGTTTCAGATCAGACACTTTTAAATAACCCATTTGATGTGGCTTCAATGAGTCTAAGTCAATGTCGAAACGTTTATTTTTGTCTTTGGCGTTTTTGACCCTTACGGCCATTTCGCTACCTGGCTGAAATGCGTTAAAATAAAGGTGATAAAAAACCTTATTCAGCACATCTGGCGAGTTATTGGTGTAGGTTAATTGCTGTTTTCCGACGTAAGTAAAGTTTTTTACGTCCACCTTTACGCTCATTTTATAATCAACGGCTTGTTGCCAGTAATTTTGTGAAAAAATAAGGGTAGAAAAGCACAGAAAAAAACTTAGGTAAAGTTTACGGATCATAAAGTTTCGTTTTATTTGAAGCATAGATTAGAGCATTATATAAATTAATCAATTTTCCAGACTTAGAAAGTTTTTTAGGACTCGAAAGCCCATCTGATCCAGGTAGATTGACCCTGTCAAAAAGGGGTAAACCAGATTGCATTAAAATGAGTTTAACATCAATGGCAGAAAGTTTGGGAAAAAATGACCTTATGACTGCAGCAGCAGCGGAGGCATTTGGCGCAGCCATTGAAGTTCCACTATGGTAATCGAACTTTTCCCCTGGAGTTGAAGACCAGATTTTATCACCTGGAGCAAAGAGATCCACACTGACCTTTCCGTAATTAGAAAACACAGCGACCTGCTCTTCATCATAAGAAAATGAGCTTGCTCCAACAGTAAGAAAGTTTGAAACAATTTCCTCCCCATCTTTTTCATCAGTAATAAATGTTTTTTTATTTCCGGGATCTATATCAGCACTGCTATTTCCAGCTGCATTGACAATTAGAACGTCATTTTTTTCAGCATGCCGAAGGGCATCCCAAACCCATTCCACGTGAGGGGAATAAGCTTTTCCAAAACTAGTATTAATCACTTTTGCACCATTATCGACAGCATATCTTATTGCCAGAGCTACGTCTTTATCATACTCGTCTCCATCGGGAACAGCCCTTAGCACCATTATTTTGACATTATTAAGAACCCCCTTTGATCCAGAGGCGTCACTGCGGTTTGAAGCGATAATACCTGTTACGTGGGTTCCATGATCAGCACCTTCCAAGACAGGCCCAATGACATTGGGATCGCCGTAGCCACGATCGTTTATATTGTCTGGATCATCTCCTACAATCGCTCTTGGGTTAAAGTCAAGGTTGTAATGTTTTTCGATTGAAGTCAAAGCATTTTTCCTGTAGGACTCCATTTTTTCAATCCCCAATCCTCTCTCCTTGAACGAGCGCTGAAAAATAAGTGCATCGATTAGTTTAAAACTTTTAGGAGAAAAATTTTCAACCTCTTCTAATGTGTACTCTTCTTTCCCAAGCGTAGCTTTGATTAGACTATCAGAGCTAAAGGCTTTATCTATAAATTCGTCAATTCTTGATAGTTCATTGCGCTTCCCATCAATAGTTTTTTGTCGATCCTCTTCAAACTTTTCGTATTCCTCAGATCCAGGAGCTTCCTTTTTTTGAAGCCTAACAGATTCCATATTTTCCTGCTCACAATCACCCAAGAAGTTCCAGCCATTGATATCATCAACATAGCCATTATTGTCATCGTCCAAACCGTTGTTTGGTATTTCGTCTTGATTCACCCATATGATTCCCTCTAACTCAGGGTGGTTTATATCAACGCCTGAATCAACCACAGCAACGACAACTGTTTCTCCTAGTTTATCTTTTATAAGCTCTTGGTAGGCTCGTTCTACACTCATCCCCGGAATACTATCTATTGCTAAATCCATTAGGTGCCACTGTTTTTTTTCTGTTTCACTCAACGGAGCTTTTTTGTTCTCAAATAAAAGGGGAACATCAAGTGGCTCAGCGACAAACTTAATTGTGCTGCAAGAAAATAAAAGTGTGATAAGTGTTAGTAAGCAGTATTTCTTCATTCAAAAAATGTTTTTAAAGTATAATTTTCACTCATTCTCACCCCTTTATCTGTTTCTTTTAAAGATACCAGTTGGTGATAGGGGTCATGCTCCAAAAAGAGTAAAAAATCGTTTTCACATGCCATGTTCAGAAAACGGCTCTTTTCTTCCATTGTCAGTAAAGGGCGTGTATCGTAACCCATTACGTAAGGCAAGGGCAGGTGACCTACAGTAGGGATTAAATCAGCCGCAAAAACAATTGTTTTACCATGATACTTTAGAATAGGCAACATCTGTTTTTCGGTGTGGCCATTGACTAAAATCACATCAAACCCTAAAGGAGTATTTTCCAAAATAAAATCATCGCCTTCTAAAAGGAAAAGTTGACCACTTTCCTCAATAGGAAGTATATTTTCAGAAAAAAAAGAAGCTTTTTCTCTTGGGTTAGGATTAGTGGCCCAACCCCAGTGTTTTTTATGAGACCAGAAAGCAGCATTTTTAAAAGCGGGAGTGAGGAGTCCGTTTTCATTTCTTTTTATAGCACCACCACAGTGGTCGAAGTGAAGGTGCGTAAGAAATACATCGGTGATATCGTCAGGATGAAAGCCTTTTTCTTTTAATGATTTTTCTAGGCTAAAAGCACCCCAGAGATCGTAATAGCCAAAAAACTTTTTGCTCTGTTTATCTCCCATTCCTGTATCGATTAAAATTAAGCGATTACCATCTTCAATCAGAAGAGAACGACTGGCTACTTTAACAAGGTTTCTAGCATCGGCGGGATTGGTTCTCTCCCAAATGGTTTTTGGAACTACACCAAACATAGCCCCACCATCCAATTTAAAGTTTCCGCATTCTATAGGGTGTAAAATCATTTTATAGCTTAATTCTAGTCAAATACATGTGTGAGGTCATATAAAGATATTCGAATTTTGAATCAAAGGCACAATTGGCAGAGCTTTTCTCAGTCCTAATCGTGCCTAGATGGGTGCCATCGGGTTTTATAACCAACACACCTCCTGGTCCAGTGGAAAAAATAATTCCTGAGGGATGGATTTTTAAACCATCAAAACTTCCGCCATCATTTTTTGCCAATTCACTCCCATCAAAGAAAACACGTCCGTTTGTTACCCCACTAGAAGTAATATCGTATGCCATGATCTTTGGATCTTTTCTATCCGAAACATTAACGTAAAGTGTTTTTTGATCATTAGAAACTGCAACACCATTAGGCACCGTTATGTCGTCAATAATCAAAGAGAGTTCACCAGAATACGAAAGCTTATAAACGCCATTGAAGGGCAGCTCTTTGAGCTCATCATCATTGAATCCTTTTAAACCATAAGGAGGATCTGTAAAATATAAATCTCCATTTTTTGCGTAAACCAAGTCGTTCGGGCTATTAAAATATTTTCCCTCGTATTTACCCACTACAGTAGTTAAAGTTGGTTTGTTCCAATCATTGCTCTTTGCAATCCTTCGGTCACCATGCATACAAATAATTAACTGATTATTTTGATCTAGTGTTAGCCCATTGGCCCCTCCTTTTTTACTGGCGGGGGCGATTCCAGTGTAGCCGCTAGGCTCTAAAAAAACACTGAGTCCATTTTTTTCATCCCAACGATAAATTTTATTCATGGGAACATCGGAAAACAATAGCGCATTGAGCTCATTAACCCACAAGGGACCCTCAGACCAACCGAAACCTTCGGCAAGTATCTCTATTACTGCATCTTTGGGCACGTATAAATCCATTTCCGGACCTAGCCGTTCTACAGAACCAATTGTTTTTTGTTGTTGCGCTGAAAGGCTCGCAACCGCGCAAACCAAAGCAAAATTAAGAAGTGTCTTTTTCATTGTGTTAAAATTGAAGTGATACAAATTTATATGATGGGCTTGAATAAAAGGTATTGTTTACCCTTTTTTGGCCTCAAGCAGCTTGAGAAACTGCTCAGAAAACGCCAACATCTGTTTTATTTCTTGAATACTAGCAAGCCTTTCTTTACCGCGGATTAGTATGCTATCTCCTTTAGACTCAATATAATACAAGGGATGGCTTTCAAAAAAGAAAATTAAATCTTTTGTGAAGAAGGCACGAATTGCTTTTTTATCTTCTCCACTTAAGAAAAATCTTTTTGAAAAATCATTATGTTTTTTAAAATCAATGTCTTGAAGCCCAGACAGGGAGTAGAGAGAGGACATTAAATTCTCTTTGTCAAGAACGAAAACAGGCATCTTTAGGGGCGCTTTAATTTGTAAAAAGGTAGATTTTAAATCCTCTTTAACAATAAAGGCACCTTCGCCATAGGACAAGTCAAACAGCAGCGAATCCTTGTTTTTACTAACAAGAGAATTGTAACTGAAGTTAACCCATTTTCTTTTAAAGTAGAGGAACTCCTCTAAATCCCCATAGTTCGAAATAGGATCTGGCAAGTAGTTCCAGTTTAAGACATCGGAGAGTTCTTGAAGTAGTTTTTGTCTTTTGGTAAGCGTAATGCCAGAACTTATAAAGGACTTTTCGGGTAAGTTTTTTCTAATTGCAAACGGATGTTCAGTGCCCGCCTCATGAACATCTAGTCCGATAATTTCAAAAACACCCCCCTTTCTGGAAAAACTTCTACTGTAATCATTAATCCCTTCCATTACGGTATGATCGACAAATTCACACATGGAAAAATCTACAATCGCATGCTCATTAGGAGGAATTTCGTCCAGCTTGGCCTTGAGCTTAAAGAAATTGATAAAGCTACAGAAGTTCTTGACGCTTACATAATAGTTACCAGACTCTTCTTCCAAGTACATAAGAACGTTCGGCTTAAGCCAGTTTTGGGAGAAAAGCACGCTGCTTTTATTAAGGAATATGTGTACTAATAGTGTGGCTAAAATACCGAGAAGTATCCCCGTTGTAAGACTTGTCATTAAAGTGGCAATTAGGGTAATCAAGAAGATGATAGCCTGTTCTTTTCCCACTCTATAAATCTTTAACAAATTCTCTGGCGCTGCTAATTTGTAGCCAGTATAGACGAGAATAGCAGCAAGTGCGGGTAGTGGAATTCGCTGAATTTGCTCAGCAAAAAGGAGAATAAAAATGACCAAAAACGCAGCATGGAAAAAATTAGCTGAACGATTGTTTCCTCCATTGTTTACGTTTACAGAGCTCCTAGCAATTACAGTCACAACATTTAAACCGCCTAGAAAACCACTTATCCCTGTCGCGATTCCCAGCGCCCGGAGATCTTTATTGATATTAGAACGTCTTTTAAGGGGATCTAATTTGTCAACAGCCTTTATACTCAATAGTGACTCAATGACGGCGACCAACGTTATGGAGAGCGTGTGGCTTATAAAATCTGCGTTAAGGGTTTTTCCAAAATTTGGTCTGGGCAGTGAACCGAGGAGGTTTTCGGGTAAGGTAATCATTAACGCGGGATCAAGGATTTGGGGAGTGTTTTTAATCAGGTCGTAATAATAAATCACTGCGATAGAACCAATAACGACCCACATAGGTGCGGGGATGAGATGAAAAATAGGGTTTCGGATTCGAGAATATAGAAACAGAAAAATTAGACTCAAAACCCCAATTCCACTTGCCAATAAAAATTCGAAGGAAGGGTTGATGAATAGATTTTTAATCGACTCTGGAATAAGCGCCAACTGGGTAATGGTATTTCCTTTGATTTGAGTAAAGCCCAGCATAACGTGAAATTGTTTGGCTAAAATTCCGATGCCGATGGCGGCTAACATTCCCTGAAGCGCTGTAGAAGGAAAAAACTCACTGAGCCTACCTAACCGAAAAAGACCAAATAGAAACAGTAAAACTCCTGATATGATAATGGCCGCCAAAGTATAAAGATAACCCTGATACAAATCGCCCTCTCCTAGACCTACAATTGCTGAGAGAATCACAATTACAAGTCCGTTACCCGGCCCAGTGATTGTGAGGTGAGACCCACCGATGATTGAAACGACCATCCCACCAACAATTGCAGCGATAATTCCGGCAATTGGCGGAGCCTCAGACGCCAAAGCCAGCCCTAAGCCCAAAGGAAGCGCGATAAGTGAAACGACAAAGCCAGAAAAAATATTCTTTGGCAAGTCTCCCATGAATTGTTTTATCGACTGAGGTTTACTCATGGCTTTTTGCATTTACGATTAATACGTCGGTTGGTAGCTCTGCCAGAATATGTTCTATATCATGGGTAAAAAGCCGATCAAAAAAGCCCAAGTTTTCTTCCGCATTCATGATCAAAAGATCAGCTCGCACCACCCTGGCATAATGTCCGATTGAGTATCCTCTTCTTCCAAAGATACTTTGCGTAGTCCAGTTGACTCCTTCTGTTAATTTTGAAGGTAGCTTTTTAACCACATCTTTGACACGGATTTGTTCTTGTCTTCTGAGTTTTTCTTTTTTCAGCGTAGCACGACGGAGGCTTCGGTCATCATCAACGCTAACAGCGACTTTAGACCTGCTAATTTCCTCAACTAGCGATATTTTTTTGGCACCAAGAGCATTAGCTACATTAAACGCTACCTCTATAGTTGCCTTGGTTTGAGGACTTTCAAATCCATTGACTACGATATGCTGACAGGGGTGTCTTTCGACAGACGGATTAATCAATAACAATACTGAACACTTAGCCTTTCGAGTGATTTTTCGAGCGATAGAACCCATGTAAAATTTCAAGACATTTTCTCTTTTCAAGGCACCCAAGAGGATTAGATCTACGTTTAATTCTTCACTTGCTTTAAGTAGTGTCGTTACAGGATCCCCCCTTTCCCAATGAATAGTGACTTTCTTTGGCTGAACGGGGCTAGAGTTGACTAAATCCATGAACCGAGAAACTTTCTCGGTCGTTTTTTCTCCAACGTGAAAAAATACCAGCTCCCCTCCAAAGAAAGAGGTCATGCGGAGTGCTTCGTAAACATTGGCTTTCAGATTGGGAGAGAAAGCGAAACCGACCAGTATTTTTTTAAACTTTTTCAAAGCAATAAATTTAGTCTTTGCTTAATATACTTATACCATTAATTTAAAACAAATTTTTTAAACTGAACAGGAGTAATCGCTATGCTATGATCTAATAAAAAGAGAATTTGACCTATCTGAATGCAGCCCAGCCTGTTTTTACTTTTTGCCTGCTTTCTAATAATTCTGGCAATTCTTTCCAAGGATAAAGATTACTTTGAATTTCTATTAGCTGATTATCGATCAAGGCTTTTAATGTATCTTTTTCAGGATGATTTTTGAAGATATCCTTTTGTTGTGAAAAATCGTCTTTTAGATTATAAAGTTCATAATCTTTTAAAGTCATTGATGAAATATATTCAGCGTCCTTAAGGGCGTATTGATGGGTTCTATGCACGGTATCATTATCCAGCCCAAAAACCATATGATTTCCAACTCTTAGAGCAATTTCTGGAACGGTGCGGTAAAAAAACCAATAAAGCGGTTTCGAGCGTTCGAACGGCTCGCCTCTTAACAAAGGTAAAATACTGGTTCCATCCAAATTCTTTGGCGGATCTATTTGTAATAGATCGCAAACAGTAGGCACAATATCAACTAAGCCAGCACTGGTTTCAATCACTTTTTTCTCAGTAGTAATTTCAGGCCACCGAATAATTCCTGGAACGTGAATTCCACCTTCATAAAGACTGCTTTTGCCTGCTCTTAATCCGCCATTTGACGCAACGCGATAGGATCCATTATCTGAGCTAAACATTATAATTGTGTTGTCTATTAAGTCGTTTTGTTCCAAATAGTTTAAAATCCTACCGATCGCCATATCTAAATGGTCAATATTGGCGAGGTATTTAGCATCCTTTTCGGGTTGATCCTGATATTTATCTACGAGTTCTTGAGGAGAGGCGACAACTGCATGGGGCTCATGAAAAGCGAAGTACATAAAGAAAGGCGCCTTTTGATTTCTTTGATTAAGCCAGTCGATACCTTCGTTTGCAACAATTTGGCAAGCGTAGCCATCAATTACTCCTAACGCATTACCATTACGGACAAAGTTTTTGGGATTATGGTGAGAAGGAACAGCATTAGATTCGGTCCCGAAAGAGTAATCGAAGCCTTGTTGACTTGGTTGCGGATGATTTAACTGTGGGTCTCTAGCCAAGGCACCTAGATGCCATTTACCAAAATGAGCTGTTTGATACCCTTTTGTTTTCAATAACTCTGCTAAGGTAATTTCTTGATCAGGCAGGTGCATTGGGTGATGACTGGGACGGTAGCTATAGATACCAACTTTTTCGGGTGTTTTTCCAGTTAATAACCCAGCTCTTGACGGGGAGCAATTAGGCCCTGCCGAATAAAAGTTATTAAAGAATAATCCTTCTTCTGCCAAGCGATTAAGGTTGGGGGTCTCTGTGGCTCCTCCGATGAAATTAACATCTCCAAAGCCCAGGTCGTCAGCTAGGAGAAATACAATGTTTGGTTTTATTTTTTCAGCCGGAGCTTGATTGCAGTTGATGAAAGCTAGTAATGGAATACAAATAAATATGTGCGAAAATCGAAACATGATAATTGGTTTTGCACTAAAATATTTTATTTGCCAATCTTTGCAAAGTAATTTAAGGCTAAAGTTTATTCATTTAGCTTTAGAACAGCCATAAAAGCTTGTTGAGGAATCTCTACACTTCCCACCTGACGCATTTTCTTTTTTCCTTTTTTCTGTTTCTCCAACAGCTTTCGTTTACGGGTAATATCACCACCATAGCATTTTGCGGTAACGTCTTTTCGTAGAGCCTTAATGGTTTCACGAGAAATAATTTTCGCTCCAATTGCTGCCTGAATGGGTATGTCAAATTGTTGTCTGGGGATTAGTTCTCTCAATTTTTCGCACATTTTTTTGCCGATTGTATAGGCGTTATCGGCATGAATAAGCGCAGAGAGTGCATCTACAGGATTGGCATTGAGTAGAATATCAACTTTCACTAGTTTAGATGCACGCATTCCAATTGGCGCGTAATCAAAAGATGCGTAGCCTTTTGAAACAGTTTTAAGGCGATCGTAAAAATCAAACACAATTTCCGCAAGAGGCATATCAAAGTTGAGCTCAACCCTTTCGGTGGTTAGATAAGTTTGATTAGTGATCACCCCTCGTTTTTCAATGCAAAGAGACATTACGTTCCCCACAAAATCGGACTTGGTGATAATCGATGCTTTAATATATGGTTCCTCAACACGATCTAAAAACGAGGGGTCTGGCAAATCGGTTGGATTGTTGACCAAGATTATTTCGTCAGGACTTTTTTTAGTGTAAGCATGATAGGACACATTAGGCACTGTAGTAATAACAGTCATGTTGAATTCACGCTCCAGTCTTTCCTGAATAATCTCCAAATGAAGCATACCTAGAAATCCACAACGAAAACCAAAACCAAGTGCAGCAGAGCTTTCTGGAACAAAAACTAGAGAGGCATCGTTGAGCTGGAGTTTTTCCATGCTTGCCCTAAGTTCTTCGTAATCCTCATTATCTACGGGATAAATCCCTGCAAAGACCATTGGCTTAACTTCCTCAAAACCAGCAATGGCATCTTGGGTGGGGTTATCTGTCCCCGTAAGGGTATCCCCTACTTTTACTTCTTTGGCCTCTTTGATCCCTGTAATGAGATATCCAACATCTCCAGCAGAGATGGTTTTTTTAGGGGCTTGTTTCAGCTTCAGCGTTCCTATTTCATCTGCGAAATAGGTTTTTCCTGTAGCCATAAACTTTATTTTTTGCCCTTTGTTGATCTGTCCGTTAATAATCCTAAAATAGGTTTCTACACCGCGAAAAGGGTTGTAAATAGAATCAAAAATTAGCGCTTGTAGCGGAGCGTCTTTTTCTCCTTTCGGAGGAGGAATTCGGGCAATAATCGCCGCTAAAATATTATCTATTCCCAAACCAGTTTTTGCTGAAGCAGGGATGACTTCTCCCGGATCACATCCCAATAGGTCTACGATATCATCTGTTACTTCATCTGGGTTAGCAGAGGGTAAATCTACTTTGTTAAGTATTGGGATTATTTCTAAATCGTTCTCCAACGCCAAATAGAGATTGGAGATGGTTTGCGCTTGAATACTTTGAGCAGCGTCCACAACGAGTAATGCACCCTCACATGCTGCAATCGAACGGGATACTTCGTAGGAAAAGTCAACGTGACCAGGGGTGTCAATTAAATTAAAAACATATTCCTCACCTTGAAATTCGTATTCCATTTGGATTGCATGCGACTTGATCGTAATTCCGCGTTCCCTTTCTAGGTCCATATCGTCAAGTAGCTGGTCTTGTTTTTCGCGCGAAGTCACGGCACCAGTATAGTCAAGTAGTCGATCGGCTAGGGTGCTTTTGCCATGATCTATATGGGCAATGATGCAAAAATTTCTAATGTGTTTCATTCGGTCATTTTCCTCTACACGACAAAGGTACTTATTTTGAAAGCTTGCTTTTCCCCTTTTAGTGAATTTTTGATTTTGAATAAACAAGGATTTAAGTTACATTTAGATTCCCAACCTAAATCTTTTTACTACACATGAAACTATCCATAGCACTTCAGGTGTCCTATTCTAGACTTGAGTTAATTTTGAGAACCCTTTTTGGGGCTTTGTACATTGCCCTTCCACACGCTTTTATCCTTTTCTTTCTATCTATTTGGGGGGGCGTTTTGTCTTTTATTGCATTTTGGATGATTTTATTTTCTGGACGTTATCCTGAGCACATTTTTGAATATCAGGTTCAATTGATTAGATGGAGAATAAGAGTTTATGCCAGAATTTACAATTTAGCGGATGATTATCCCGCTTTTGGTTTGTCAGCAATAGACGAACGGGTAACTTTTGAGGTACCTTATCCTGAAAAAGTCAGTAGGCTACTGCTATTAATTAGAATCTTTTTTGGAGTAATATATGTTATTCTTCCTCATGCCTTCATTCTTTTTTTCAGAGTCATCTGGGGAAGTGTTTTATCTATTTTGGCTTGGTTCTCTGTATTATTTACTAAAAAGTTTCCAGAAAGCTGGCATGAATTTTTAGTGGGGACATTGCGTTGGGAAACCAGAGTAGGTCTTTATATGTCGTTTATGACTGACACCTACCCACCTTTCTCAGCTAAATAATTAAGGCGGTACAAATTTTTGTTCTTTTTCAATAGAGATTAGAAGTAGGTAAGACAGCGCTTATAGGGATGTTTTTTTCATTAAATTCACTAAAATTTTTTGAAATGAAACTACTCTCAAAAATTCTTCAACTGCTGCTGGGCGTTACTTTTTTATTTTCGGCATATACCAAGGCGGTTGGCCCAGGCTTTTTTGAAATAACCTTGATGGATCAGGGGATAGCTCCTGATAGGGATATTGCTGGTTATATGGCACGATTTTTTATCGGTTTGGAATTTGCGTTGGGGGTATTGATGCTTTTCCCATATTATGTCAAACAATTGATGGGTTTTACTTTTTTACTTTTAGGAGGCTTTACGGTACACCTGATTTATTTATGGTCTATTGGCGATACGGAAAACTGCGGTTGTTTTGGGGAAATGATTTCAATGACACCAGAACAGTCTATCATCAAAAACTTGATCATGCTGGCAGTGGCATTTGCTGTATTTAAAACCGCTGAACTAAAAAAAATCAAAAAAATCATTCCTATTGGTTTTTCAGCTACTATAATTATGAGCATGTGGGCCTTTTTACCCATGCCGAATCACGAGGACTTTCCTTTTGAAAACTTTACTCATTTTGAACCCAAAGGAAGGGTAGATCTTTCGGCAGGAGAAAACCTCGTTGCTGTTTTTAATCTCGATTGTGAGCACTGTCAAGAGGCAGCCACTGAGTTAGGAGAACTAGAACGTAAACACGATAATTTTCCTGAGCTGTATGTGCTTTTTTTTCAAGAGGGCGCTACTACAGTTGAGGGCTTTGAATCGATTACGCAGTCATCTTTTCCTTATGATTTTATTGATGTGAATACGTTTTTTGATTTGATTGGCGACTCTCCACCAAGAATTTACTATTTGAAGGATGGGACAGTTGCTGAGATTTGGGATACTGATTTCTCCACGAACATAGTAAACACCTTCGGTTTATAATACTTACTTAAAATAGTGACGGTTTTTGCTATTTTTGTAAAAAAATAAAAAGTGGTCAAAATCGGCGACATAAAAGTAGGAGATTTCCCATTGCTATTGGCTCCAATGGAAGACGTTAGCGATCCTCCCTTCCGCGCCCTATGTAAGGAAAACGGTGCTGATGTGGTCTACACCGAGTTTATTTCTAGTGAGGGGCTAATTAGAGATGCCGCTAAAAGTGTTCAGAAGCTGGATATTTACGAAAAAGAACGCCCAGTAGGGATTCAAATTTTTGGTGCGAATTTAGACTCCATGTTGCGATCCGTTGAAATTGTGGAAGCTTCTAAGCCTGATATCATAGACATTAACTTTGGGTGTCCTGTGAAAAAAGTGGTGAGTAAAGGAGCTGGCGCAGGTATTTTGAGGGATATTCCACTTATGGTTAAGCTCACCGCTGAGATGGTCAAACATACAAATCTTCCATTGACGATCAAAACTCGATTGGGCTGGGACCATGATTCTATAAAGATTGTCGAGGTCGCGGAACGCCTTCAAGATGCTGGTGCTAAAGCGATTTCTATTCATGGTCGTACCAGAGCTCAGATGTATAAAGGAGATGCCGACTGGAAACCTATTGCGGCGGTCAAAAACAACCCTAGAATGCATATCCCTGTTTTTGGGAACGGAGATGTGGATTCACCAGAAAGCGCTCAAGAGATGCGCGACCGTTACGGTTTAGATGGCGCGATGATTGGTAGAGCAAGCATAGGCAACCCTTGGTTTTTTAATCAAGTGAAGCACTACTTTAAAACGGGGACTCATATGGATCAACCTTCTTTGAGCGACAGAGTTGCGGTGGCCAAACGTCATTTGGAGATGTCGATTGCCTGGAAAGGCGAAGTGTTGGGGGTTTTAGAAACCCGACGCCATTACACGAATTATTTTAAGGGAATTCAAAATTTTAAACCCTACCGAACAGCGATGGTTACGGCAAATGATCCTCAAGAAGTGTTTGATGCTTTCGACCGCGTTTTGAATGAGGTGGTTGAACCGATTTGGGTGTAAACAGCTTATTTTTTAACGCCTCTGCTAGCCCAGCCAGAAGCGATAGCACCCAAAATTGCGAGGGTGAAAAAAACAAGTAAAAAGTTTTCAAACTCCCATCTTACTGGGTAAGGCAAGGAGGTTCCGGGCACATAGAGAAAGGGGTAATTTTGCTGAATAATAATGGCTACTGAAGCGATAATAATTCCTAAGCCACCGCCAAAAAAACTAATTAACATTCCTAAAAGAAAAAATATTTTTCTCAAACTACTTGAGGGTGTTCCCATTGCGGTTAAAATTTTCATTTGAGGTTTTTTATCCAAAATCATCATCACCAATGCGCCTACAACATTAAAAAGTGCGATAATTAATACCAAAGTAAAAATTAAGTAAACCGCAATATTTTCAGTGTTTAACATTTTGTACAATGCGGTATTGAGTTGTATTCTGTCTTTAATGACGATATTTTCACCAAAAATTTTATACGCCTTTTGGATCAGGTTTTTGGACGAGACGTTTTGTTTTGTTTTGATCTCAATTGCAGAGTAGGTATCCAGCGGATATTGAAATAGTGATCGGGCAAAACTCATATTACTAAAAACATACTTTTTATCGATGTCTTCACTGATCTGGTACAAACCTACTGTAACGGCTTTTTGGGCGTAGAAAGGGTTTTGTCTGAAGTTTTTTTGAGACGTCTTTTTGGGAATACTGATATTAAGAAAGCTACTGTAGTCATAGACACCTAGACCCATTGCGGATGCGATACCATAACCTGTTACAATGCCACTTGAGTCAGGGATTAGCCACTCACCCACAACAACAAGAGAATCAGCGGGAACAACTGACAGGTAATCTGGAAGAACTCCTTTGAGGTATGCCACTTGACTTTTGTCATCAAATGAAAGAAATACTTTTTCCTCTAGTATTGGACTTACTGCTTCGACGCCTTCAATTTCTTTTAACAAATTCAGAGACAGGCTATCTGTAAATATTGCTTTACCCTGCGCGGGAAGAATTCTATAATCTGGATCAAAAACATTTGAAAAAGACAACCCGAATGCTTTCAAGCCTGAGAATGCACTTAGTACAATCATTAATGATGCGGTTGCAACTACAATGACAACCAGTGCAATACTATTGATTCGGTTGATTACTGTTTGGCTGCTTTTAGAAAAAAAATAACGCCAAGCAATTCTTAAAACAACAGACATTTGATTATTTTTTTTGTCTTTTCGAGAGTAGCTTTGCGTCCTTCAGAGGATTTTCGGGTTTATTAATAGCATTTTTAATTCCCTCAACGTAGTCCAAAGAATCATCTAAATAAAATGTAAGCTCTGGCATTTTTCTGAGTTGATTTCTCATACGAGTAGCCATATCGTGTTTGATTTGAAAGGCATTTTCCTGAATTCCTTTGAGGTGCATTTCTCCTTTGTCTTTAGGAAAAATACTTAAATAAACTTTCGCCAATGAAAGATCAACAGTAACATTGACTTTAGTTATTGAGAGGACTAGATTACTCACCCCTTGTTTTCGGACGGCTCCTTGTAGCATGGCTGCCAACTCTTGTTGAATAGCAGTAGCAATTTTTTTTTGTCGAGGTGTTTCTTCTAATCTCATTAAAGCAAAAGTAGGCATTCCACGGGATAATTTTTAATTTTAAAAAATGAGAAAAAAACTCAACTTAAAACTTTTAGCTACTTTATTGCTTCTCTGCATAACTCATTGGTCTTTTGGACAAAAAGACCTAGACTTGATGCGTCAATTGATTTTTGAAAAGACAAATGAATTAAGAGCTTCAGCGGGGCTTAAGGCGTTCAAACCATTAGACTCATTAATGGAATTGGCACAATATCACAGCGTAAATATGGTTGAAGAGCGCTTTTACGCACATGTTGACCACGAAGGTTTAAACCCTGTTGAGCGAGCCGAGAAAAAAGGGGTTCAACCCTGGGTAAAAAGGGGAAATAGTTTTTATGGGATTGCTGAAAACATAGCTCAAACACCCTGGTTTGAAAATGTTATTGGCTGCGGAGATACCCGAAGCAACAGCACCCTTGCGGATTGTATGGTTTTGGGCTGGAAAAACAGCCCTCCACACTATAAAAACATTATGGGAGATTACACTTATCTGGGGGTGGGGTTATTTTTTGACGAAAGCGGAATGGGTTATGGCACCCAAAACTTTAGGTAGTTTTCCAGTCAACTTGTTCCCATTTGTATTCTGAGTTTAACCGGTAGGCACCTATAAACTCTTTTTTCCAGTTTTCTGGTGGGATTAATGATAAATAGTCTTCTTTTTCCCCTTGGTATAAAAAATACGTCTCACCAACAAGAGGCTCGAACTTGAACTTAGCAGTATAAACTTTTTGGGTATCGCTAGCTTGTTTGACGAATGTTTTAATTTTTTTTTGTAAGTCAGCCAGCTCGGTCTGGAACTGCTTCGAGACCTTATCTACCCCCTTTTTTTTGAAGGCGTCAACGTTAGGAACCTCTATTATGGGGCCACTCACTTGGGAGGCATAGGGAAGTAGTTTTGCCATATACTCCTCTTGTGCTTCGTCCCAAACGACCTGATCTGGCTTTTTCTTTTTCAAGGCTTTTTTTTGCAAAGATAGGGAGTATTTAAAATCTTAGAAAAGGCAACGCGATGGATGGACTATTTTTTAATGTCTTTAATAGCCTTATAGACCAAAAGTAGCAGTACAACTATAATACTGTAAACAATTATGTTTCTCAGAAAGTAACCCATTTTTTAAGATTGAGATGATAAAAATGCATAAGAAAATATTTTGCTCAGATAAAGGTAGTGATCTCAGGTTTTTTTTGAAACATGAAGTGAAAGTAAAACATACTGAGTTAAATTTTTAAAACAAAGGTTACTTGTCTTTAACAATCAATCAAGCAAATAATTTCTTAGGCAAGAATGTTCAAAAAGTCAACGAGATAAATGATTTTTTTTCAAAATCAAGAGCTAAAAACATACCATATTACCCTTTTTTATTATTGTTTCACAACATAATAGATAATATACAGTATAAATTGTAACTTTATGAAAAATAATGCTTGATGTTAAAACCAGACTATGAATCGATATCACCTGACTTAGGGCACTCATATAAGTATGGCTATTTTGACACCAATCAACCTAATAACAATAAATTAAAATGGCATTATCACCCTGAGTTAGAATTGGTATACATCAACTCTGGTGTGGGAAAAAGACAGGTGGGTACGCATTTGTCTAATTACAACGATGGGGATTTGGTTCTAATTGGTCCATATCTCCCTCATACTGGTTTCACCAAAGGGTTTGATGAAGGTCAGAAAGAAGTTGTTATTCAGTTTAATCAGGGAATTTTTAATGATGCTTTTCAAAACTTTGAAGAGCTAAAGATAATCAACCAGCTACTTGAGCTTTCTAAAAAGGGAATTGTTTTTAATGGTTCTATAAAGGATGATATCGGGATAAGGATGGAGGGGTTACAATACGAATCCCACGTAGATAGTTTTTTGACATTTATCAAAATACTATACGATTTGGCAACGCACAAAGAAAAACAAATCTTAAACGCGGAGGGCTATGCATTTATAAGCAGTCCAATGGAGAATAAACGCCTGAAGGTTATTTTTAATTACATCAGGGATAATTTTATGGAACAGATAGCCCTTGACGACATTGCGGATAAAGTCTACATGACTCCTCAGTCTTTTTGTAGATTTTTTAAAAAAAGCACTAATAAAACTTTTACCGCATTCTTAAATGAATACCGAGTCAATCATGCAACCAAACTACTGGTGGAGACTGAAGATGATATTAAATCAATATGCTTTGAGTGTGGCTTTAATAATTTATCCAATTTTTTCAGAAATTTCAAAAGGATAACGAATCTTACGCCAAATGCCTATCGAGATCAAATTCTCTCGGATATGAATCTTTAATTATCAGTATTGTTTTTTTCAAATTGAAATTGAAAAAGTTCTGAAGGAAGATGTTCTTCCTTCATTATTCTTTCAATTTGCATCACAATATCAGGATGTTGGCTGGCAATATCGTTTTTTTCTTCAATATCTTCATCAACATTATAAAGCGCTATGGGAGCATTGGGATTTTTGCTCATATCCATTTTGACTCCTTTCCATTGTTTCATACGAACTGCCTGACGACCTCCTCTTTCCGTAAACTCCCAATACAAATAGGGGTGTTTTTGTTGATTTTCCCCTTTGAGTTCGGGTAAGAATGAAATTCCATCAATATCAAGCGAATCTTTTTCAAGCCCTGCGATTTCTATTGCGGTTGGAAAAAAGTCCCAGAATGCGGAGATATGGTCTGAGGTTGAGCCCGGGGCGATTTGTGTTGGCCAGTAGGCCATAGTGGGGACTCTAATACCTCCTTCATAGAGGTCTCTTTTGTAGCCTCTTAGTGGGCCGTTACTGTCAAAATAGTCTGGGTCAGCACCTCCCTCGAGATGAGGACCATTATCCGAAGAAAATATTATTAAGGTGTTTTCGGCAATTCCCAGCTCATGAACTTTGTCTATGATTTGACCCACTTGTTCGTCCAGTATATGAACCATTGCGACAAAAGCAGCATGGCTTTCCTCTTGTGAGTTGTAGCCGCCGACGGAATATTTGTCAGGACTTCCTTTTTTGACGTATTTTTTTTCGGGCAAGAACTTGCCTCTGTATTTTTCCATGTATGTTTCAGGAGCCGCTAATTCGGCGTGGGGAATCACGTTGGGGTAGTACATAAAAAAGGGCTTGTCTTTGTTGTCGTCCAAAAATGAAAGTGCTTTTTGATGAATCACCGAAGGGGCATATGTCCCGCGTGTTTTTCCGTCATTCCCGTCTAAAAGGGCTTTGTCAAGATTATCCCAAAGATGGGTAGGATAGTAGTTGTGTGCTACACGCTGGCAGTTATAGCCAAAGAAAACATTAAAACCTTGGTTGGTGGGATCTCCTTCTGATCCCGGATAGCCCAGTCCCCATTTCCCAAAAGCTCCAGTTACATATCCTGCGGATTTGAGTACTTCAGCAATCGTAATTTCTTCGCTAGCCAAAGGGAATTGACCCTCTTTTTCTATTGTAAAACCCCATTCCGAATTACCTCGAATAAATGTATGTCCTGTGTGTTGTCCAGTCATAAGGGCAGAGCGAGAAGGGGCACAAACGGTAGAACCCGAATAATGTTGAAGAAATTTCATTCCGCCATTAGCTAAACGATCCAAATTGGGGGTTTGAAAGTTTTTTTGCCCAAAAACCCCAACATCTCCATAGCCAAGATCGTCAGCTAGGATATAAATAATATTAGGAGGGTTACTATTTTCCTCATGAGTTTTTGTTGAGTTTTCACAACTGCCTAACAACAGCAAGAAGGTGATGTAAAGAAGAATATTTTTCATTTAATTAATCAGGTTTTTATTGATTTAATTCAGCTTATTAAAAAGAATGTTTTAATTAGTTGTCTAATGTTTAAATGTAAAATATTTTTTAAAAATAATTATCGATTTAATTCTTACATTTAATTATTTGAGATTAGCATTTTTTCAGGTGCTTGTTAAACCATACGCGCTTATTTT
>CAJWGK010000037.1 GCA_913030895.1 uncultured Flavobacteriaceae bacterium
ATTAAACCCTGTAAGCAAATATCTTACAGGGTTTTCTTTATTAAAAACTATAATTCCTAATCGATCAACTTATCTTTAAACAGATCAAGCTAGTTAAAGGCAGGTGGAGAATAATTGAGAAAGGCATGTGCTAAATATTGAGCAAGCACTTTGGAATCATAATCAGGAAAAAATGAATGTTATTGTTGCCTATTTCATCTTCTTAAATGGCAATAGGAAGTTTTTTTGAAATGTAGGATTTTTTTAAGATTAACACCAGTCAAAAAGCCATAATAGTACCTGTAAATTCTTTATATTAGTGAAGTTTTATGAAAATCTATGCCATCTGTTTTAAGCAAAATACACTTATTAAAGATATCCTTACTGGTAATTCCATTGCTTTGGCTTTCGCTTTCTTGTAGCATTTCAGTGCCTGAAGATATCACTAAAGAGCTTGCTAATTTACCTGAGGTCATTGATTTTAATTACCACGTCAAACCCATACTGTCAGACCGCTGTTATCAATGTCATGGACCAGATGAAAAAACTCGTAGTGCAGGTTTACGTCTGGATTTGGAATCTGTTGCCTTTTCGAAATTAAAAAGTGGAAAACGTGCATTTAGCTCGGGTAGTCTCTATAAAAGTGAAAGTGTACATCGGATTTTACACCAAGACCCAGAAGCGGTAATGCCACCGCCGGAATCAAACCTTTCACTAAGCAACCGAGAAAAGGCCATCATACTTAAATGGATTGAACAAGGTGCTGAATGGAAAGAACACTGGGCTTTTTTAGCACCACAAAAAAAAGAACCCCCAAAGTCAATAGGTATTGATCATCCCATAGATCGATTCATCAAGTCAAGATTAGAGGAGGAGAACTTAGACTTTTCTCCTAAAGCTTCCAAAACAGCACTTGCGCGAAGGTTATATTTTGACCTAACTGGGTTACCACCAAGCTTGGAGGAGTTAGATGCTTTTTTGAGCGATCAGAGCGAGGAAGCTTATGAAAAATTAGTAGATCAATTAATGTATACCAACGCACACGCAGAACGACTAGCACTGGATTGGATGGACTTATCACGCTACGCAGATTCTCATGGCCTGCATGCAGATGGCGCCAGAATGATGTGGCCTTGGAGGGATTGGGTACTTAAAGCTTTTAAAAAAAATATGCCCTATGATCAGTTTGTTACCTGGCAACTGGCTGGTGATTTAATGCCAAATAAGAATAGAGAACAAGATTTAGCAACTGCGTTTAATCGTAATAGCCCCATGACAGCTGAGGGCGGAGTCATTGACGAAGAATGGCGATTGCACTATGTATTTGATCGCACCGAAACACTTAGCACAGCTTTTTTAGGATTAACGGTTGCTTGCGCCAAATGCCACGATCATAAGTTTGATCCAATTTCTCAAAAAGACTACTACCAACTCACCGCATTTTTTAACAACATCAGAGAATTGGGAATGACTGGCGATGATGGAAATTTCGGTCCCTTATTGCCATTAACCGATGAGGACACAGAAGCAAAAATCAATGAATTAAACACCAAGTTTTCCTACATAAAAAAGGAAATAGCCGCTACAAAAGATCAACTTAATGAGGTTTATCAATACTCTGAGGAACTACTGAAATCGGCAAAACCTGAATCCAACCTTTATTTATATGCGCCTTTTGATCAAATAACGCAAAACAAAAACGCCGAAAAAAATAAAATCAAAATTGACGGAATAAAAGATTTGAGTGGGGGTGTAGTGATGCCAAAAATTGTCAAAGGAATAAAGGGAAATGCCTTTGAGTTTAGTCATGATTATGATAACTTAAAAGTAAGTAATAAGTTAATTCCTAATTTACAATGGACGGATCCATTTTCATTTTCCATTTGGGTCAATACCAACAAAAGAAAAAAAGGTAATACCCAAAGTTTAATCGCCAACAAAGGCTCAAAGAACGAACTCTGGCGTGGGTGGGAATTTTATCTGGATGACGAAAACAGGATCAACTTGAGAATGATCAATGTCTTACCTACTAATTTGATTCATGTGAGAACAAAAGATACCATCTCACTAGATCAATGGCATCACCTTGCCTTTACAATAGATGGGAGTGGAGAAACGGAGGGTATTAAATTTTACAGAGATGGGGAGCTTCTCGAAAAAGAGAATTTAATTAATAATTTATATAAGTCCATTATTCCGACCACCCGCCAAAAGGATAAAGGTTTTGTGGATACAGAGCGACCTTTGATAATTGGTCGCTCCTATGAAGGGTTTAATGGAGATAATGGCTTATTTAGTGGTAAACTGGATGAACTAAGATTTTATGGCAGTGAACTTACTCCCTTTGAGATTAAATCTGTTTACAGTGAATCCTTAGGGGAAAATCACCCTGCTGAATGGCCTTTGGTCAAAGACCATCTGATTAGAAAAAACGAGAGAATTGTTAGCCTAAATGAGAAACTTAAGGCCAATCGAGATGAATACATAAAGACATATGAACCTGTCAGGGAAATAATGGTAATGGCAGAAATGGAAACAACTAGACCTACCTATTTGTACAATCGCGGAAATTATAGCGACCCGCTTTACACAGTGGAGCCAAAGGTTCCAGAAATACTTCCCGATATGGATGAAGATTTACCCAAAAATAGATTGGGTTTAAGTCAGTGGTTGTTTGACAAAAAAAATCCTTTGACAGCAAGGGTTGCGGTCAATCGATATTGGCAAATGATATTTGGAAATGGACTAGTCGCTACTCCCAATGATTTTGGCGTTCAAGGACAATTACCATCCCATCCCGAACTCCTAGATTGGCTAGCGGTTAGTTTTAGTGAGGATTGGGACTTAAGAAAACTTATCAAGCAAATGGTAATGTCAAAGACTTACCAACAAGGGTCAATAACTAGTCATGATTTACGAAAAAAAGATCCAAACAATTTACTTTTAGCAAGAGCCAACAGTAAACGTTTACCAGCGGAAACGATTCGTGACAATGCCCTGAAAGTTAGCGGTCTGCTAAACACCAAGTTTGGAGGAGAAAGTGCAAAACCCTACCAACCAAAAGGACTCTGGAAGGAGAAAAATAATTTTTCTGTAGACTTGTATGAATATGAGGAGTCAGAGGGTGACGAAATCTACCGTAGAGGACTTTATACCTTTATTAAAAGAACCTCACCTCCACCTAATATGCTTACCTTCGATGCTACCTCAAGAGAAGTTTGTACTGTTAAACGAAACATTACCTCTACCCCTCTTCAGGCATTGGTATTACTCAATGACCCTCAATTTTTTGAGGCATCCAGGATTTTTGCTGAAAGAATGATCAATAGTAAATCATCTATAGAGGAGCAAATAAAACATGGTTTTAGGTTGGCTACATCTAGATTTCCAAAAGAAGAGGAATTAAGTGTTTTGGTAAACTTATTCGAAAAGCAATATCAATATTTTACATTAAATCGCGACAAGGCTTATCAAATTTTGACTGTGGGCAGAAAGCCTCGTGATCGAGATATTTTTAGTGTGAAAGCTGCAGCAATGACAATGGTAGCCAATACGCTACTGAATCATAACGAGACCTATACAAGAAGATGAGTATGAACTGCAATCACGACCACGAGAATAAAAACTATAGCCGTAGAGATTTTTTGACCAAAACTTCTTTAGGTTTAGGTGCGCTGTCTCTAGGAAGCCTCATCAGCCCTGTTGATGCCTACGGTAAGAGTAATTTTTTAAACCTACTGGAAAGTGAAAAGCAGCGATTACCACACTTTATTCCTAAAGCAAAAAGAGTAATTTACCTTTTTCAGAGTGGCGCTCCTTCCCAGCTTGATCTTTTTGATTACAAACCCAAACTGAACGAAATGTTTGGGCAAGAGGTGCCAAAAAGTGTGATTGGGGGCCAAAGATTAACCGGGATGTCATCGGGACAAAATACTTTTCCCATTGCAGGTTCACTCTTTAATTTTAAGCAACACGGACAAAGTGGTACATGGATGAGCGAATTGATGCCTTATACTTCAAAAATTGTGGATGAATTGTGCTTTATAAAATCGATGTATACGGAAGCAATCAATCATGATCCAGCAATTACGATGATCCAAACGGGCTCAGAACTTCCAGGAAGACCATCTATTGGATCTTGGTTGAGTTACGGTTTAGGAACTGATAATAAAAATCTTCCTGAATTCGTAGTTTTGGTTACCAAAGGAAAAACAGGACAACCCATTTACTCTCGTCTTTGGGGCAATGGCTTTTTGCCATCAAAACATCAGGGTGTTCAATTTCGTTCTGGCAAAGATGCCGTTCTCTACTTGGATAACCCCCCTGGAGTAACAAGTGGTATTCGCGAAGAACAACTCAGCTCCCTAAAAAAACTACAACACATTAACCATGCTGACATAGGTGATCCAGAAATATTGACTAAAATTTCTAACTATGAAATGGCTTACCGAATGCAAACCTCAGTTCCTGAGGTAATGGATATTTCTGATGAACCTGATTATATTTTTGATCTATATGGCGAGGACAGTAAAACCCCAGGTACCTTTGCTGCCAACTGCTTGCTCGCTAGAAAACTAGCAGAAAAAGATGTTAAGTTTATCCAACTGTACCACAGGGGGTGGGATCAGCACGGAAATTTACCCAAAGACATAAAAAAACAAGCCAAAGAAACCGACCAAGCTACCGCTGCGTTAATTCAAGATCTCAAACAAAGAGGATTACTTGAAGACACCCTAGTGATATGGGGAGGTGAGTTTGGAAGAACAAATTACTCACAAGGAATATTAAAACCAGACAATTATGGCCGTGATCATCACCCTCGTTGCTTCACGATTTTTATGGCAGGAGCAGGCGTAAAAAAAGGGATCACTCTTGGCGCTACAGACGAGTTTGGATATAACATTATAGAAAGACCTGTCCACATTCACGATTTTCAGGCTACCCTAATGCACCTTCTGGGCATTGATCACGAAAAACTAACTTTTAAATTTCAAGGTCGACGTTATCGACTGACAGATGTCCACGGTAATGTGGTCCGGGAGGTTTTGTCTTAAAAAAATAAAATATGACCTCAGAAATATTTGAATTTTTAGGAAGTCTTCACCCACTTTTGGTACATCTACCCATTGGATTTATTTTGCTTACTTTTTTAGTAGACATATTCATTAAGAAAAAAAATAATGCGGTAAAAGGCGTCATTACATTAGGATGGTTTTTTTCTTTTTTAAGCGGAGCAATTGCTACACTTTTTGGTTGGTTCCTTGGAAGCAATAATTACTATTTTGAGTCTCAAATAGATATTCATAAATGGAGTGGTATTGCCTTTGTAGGTATTGCCTTTATTATATGGTTACTAAGGTTTTTAAACTTTCATTTTTCTCGATTTTTTTCTCGATTTATAAATTTAACGGTTCTTATTTTGGTATTAGTGACTAGTCACTACGGTGGGGAAATGACGCATGGCAAAGGCTATCTTCTAAAAAATCTGCCCTATGTTAAAAAGGAATTAAATCAAAAGATTTTGTTAGCTGATAAGGATAATCCCCTTGACTCTTTGTATGTATATGAAGACATGATTTATCCTGTACTAGAAGAAAAATGCATTGCTTGCCATAATCAAAACAATACCTATGGAGGTCTAAATATGACTGCATACGAAAGTCTGATCAAGGGTGGGAATAACGGTGCAGGAATTATGAAAGGAAACCCCTATCAAAGTGCTATTTTTAAAAGAGTTAATCTCTCGCAAAATCATCCTAAATTCATGCCTCCCTCTGGCACACCAATGAATTATGATGAAGTTGCGATTCTACATTGGTGGATCGATAACGGTGCAAAACGCAAAATCCCTTTGGTCAAGTTTAGAAATGATAATAGTATTAGAAAGCTGGTAGAGGAAAAATATCAACTTGATTTGAAAGAAAAATCTTATTTGGAAACCCTCAAACTATCAGTTGTTCCTGACGAAAAATTAAAACTCTTGAATGAGGAAAAGTTCCAGTGGCGATTCTTAACCAATGAAAACAGTCTTTTGGATTTGAAGTTTACCGCCAAAAAAATCAGTGTTAATGATCTTAAGTCATTAGATCAAATAGGAGAGCATATCGCTTGGCTTAATTTATCAGATTGCCAACTTACAGATGATATGTTGTCCCATTTCTCAAAATTCACCAACCTTACACGACTTAGAATTCAAAAAAACAGGCTTACAGATAAAGGGATCAAGTTTTTAAATGATTTGGAAAATCTAAATGAACTAAATCTATATGGCACTCGAATTACCGACGCCTCGCTTGAAGTTTTTTCGCAAATGAAAGGCTTAAAAAAAATATTTCTTTGGAATACTAGGGTAAGCGCGAATGGGATCAAATCGTTTAAATCTCTAAATCCGGCTATAGAAATAATTACTGGACTGTAGTTTATTGCAAACGAAAAACATCGTCCTCTTCAAGGTCTTCCTCAGGTTTTGAGGGTTCAATTTGCTCTACTTTTTTCAGTTTAGAAAGCATCATTCTGGTTCTGGTAGTCACCATCTTTTCGATCTCATTATCGGCTTCCTTAATCTTTTTCTGTGCTTTCTCTAGTACGGTTCCAAAAGCGGAAAATTCTTTTTTCACACTCGCTAATATTTCCCAAACCTCGCTGCTTCGTTTTTGAATCGCAAGGGTTTTAAAGCCCATATGTAAACTATTGAGCATTGCCGCTAATGTGGTCGGACCTGTAATAATAATTTTATATTCTCGCTGCAATTGCGCAATAATTTCAGGGTGTCGCGTAACCTCTGCATAGAGCCCTTCAAACGGTAAAAACATAATACCAAAATCAGTCGTATGGGGTGGATCAATATATCGCTGAGAAATATCTCGTGCGAACTTTTTGACCGCACTTAATAATGCTCGTAATGAGGTTTCTATGGCTAATGTATCGCCCGATTCATATGCGGATTGAAGGCGGGCGTAATCTTCTTGTGGAAATTTTGCATCTACTGGCAAATAAACAGGTCCACTACTGTGGCTTTTCCCCGGTAGCTTGATGGCAAATTCTACCAAAGCATCAGAGCCTTTTTTGGTTTTAACATTGGCGTCATATTGTTCGGGAGCGAGGATTTCCTCTAAAATATTTCCCAACTGTATCTCCCCCAGTACCCCACTGGTTTTGACATTGCTTAGAACCTTTTTTAGATCTCCAACTCCAGAAGCTAGGGTTTGCATCTCCCCTAATCCTTTTTGAACCTTTAACAATTGCTCGGTAACCACTTCAAAAGATTTCCCAAGACGGTCCTCAAGGGTTTTATGTAGTTTCTCATCAACGGTCTCCCGCATTTTTTCCAATTTTAACTCAGTGGACTTAACCAATTCATCTTGCTTTTGATTGAGGCGTTCAAAGTTTTGTTTTTGAAGTTCATTAAAAGCTGTTACGTTTTTGGAAAATGATTCTTGAAAGTCTTTTAGCGTGGTTCTTAACTCCTCGCGATCTTCTTTGGCTTTTTTTGATAAGACTTCATTGAGCCGCTCCATGCTTTGGGTAATTTCCAAACGAGTTTCTCTTAGGTTCTTGGTTAATTCCTCTCGATTTTGATAAAATTCCCCTTTGATTAACTCCCTTAATTCACCTGAAAGCCCAGATTTACCTTGTTTTTTAAATATTAAAAACAATAGTAAGACCACGCTTAACCCAGAGATAAGTAATAAACCAATTTCCATTAAATCATCTTATTTATTGCAAATTAAAAAGAAAAGAGACTGATTAGACAGTTGTCGAAAAAAGAAATAAACACCCTTTAAGGTCTGAACAATGTTAGGGGTAGTGTTTTGAAAATCAATTTTTATCAATAATAATATTTATCACCTCTAAAAAGTAAGGAATAATAGCTGTTTCATGGGTTTTGCCTTCTAATTCAACATAATTTACTTCGCCTCCTTTTGCTTTAATTTTATCTAGGGCAGATAAGGAGTTCAAAGGGAATACGAAGGAGTCGGCGGTTCCATGAAAAAGGGTGATTTCCGCTTCAGGCTTCCAGTCATGAGTATTGTTTAAAGCGATGACTTTTGTTAGTGCTGAGTCTTCTCCATTAACAACCTCATCAATAATTTCCTTTTTAAAAAGAATTTGTGGATTGAAATTAATCAGAGTAGAATCAATTGGGGCATTAATTTCATTTAAATTAGACAGGTTGGAAGCATAGGGTTCGTTAAAATAGGTGTCTAGCGGGTTTTTTAGGGACTCAAATAGTTCGTTATAAACCTCCAGCACCCAAACATAGGTAGACATGAAAGGAAGCTCCTCGTCCTTGGCAAATATCTCCTTACTGAACGCGGTCAAATCATAGGCTCCAGCTCCGGGAAGGGAATGGGTGACCTTGAATTTATTTTCCTTTTCTATCAGTTGATGTAATGCCATGGTGGCGTATCCTCCCTCTGAATAACCCGCCAAAAATAATTCACCATTGGTTTTGATATCTTCTCTGCCAAGATATTCGTTTGCTGCATGTAAAAAATCGTAACTGCTTCTCGCTAAATTTTCTTTGTGCATATAGGGGTGTTTGTGATCTCTGGAGCTTCCATAACCAACATAGTCCGAGATGGCTACTATGGCTCCAAGACTGGATAAAACCACCCCAAAGGTCATCTCATTTTGACCTAGTGAACTGTTTGTGGGAGCCTGATCATTACTGCTAATCGTTCCATGCTGAACTGATACCAGAGGAAGGTTTACATCAAATCCTTCGGGAATAAACAAATATCCTGAAGCTTCCAAAGACTTGTTTTCATGGTCTACAGTATTGTAAACCATCTTAATTCCCTGCACTGGCTTGTAGTCATAAACTGACAATTCGTCTGTTATAAGCGAGGTAACATAGTTTATGGTGAAAGGGCTAAAACTCTTACTTTGGTAATCACTAACTAAAAAATCGACTTTAGTTTCAATTTCAGTTTCAATTTCAGTTTTAGTATTTTCATCCTTGCTACAAGCGAAAAGGAAAATAAATATCAGGGAGAGGTAGTAGGTTCTTTTCATGTTTGATTTAAAATTTGGGGCTATTGTTTTTACTGCTAAAATGAATCACTTTAGCTGTATTGACCTAATGAAATTAAAATAATTATACGTTAAAAGAAAAAATTTGCTTCCAATATTTCAGGCAGCAACCAAAAGTTGATTTAGAAATCTAAAATTTATTAAAAGAAAATTAATTATTGATCTGTCGGATAAGACCCTCCTGAGCAGTAGAAGCAACCAACAAGCCGTTGCGGTCGTAAATGGATCCTCGAGCAAAACCTCGAGCGTTAGAAGCGCTGGGGCTATCGGTTGCGTAGAGCAACCATTGATCAAAACTAAAATCGCGATGAAACCATAGTGCATGATCAATACTAGCAAAAAAAGTAGTCCCTTCACTTAATTCTCTGCGGTGTGGCAATGTTGCTGTTCGCAATAAACCATAATCAGAAATATATGCCAAAAGCTGGTGTTGAATAGGTGTTTCAAAAGGAGTTTTTTCTTTGGATCGTAACCAAAAATTGCTCTCAGCAGGTTCGTTTTTAGAGTTATCAAGATTCAATTTCTCGAGCGGGCGAAATTCAATTACCTCGGGCTTTATCTTTTTAAATCGATTGTAAATTTTGGGGGCAATTTTTTGAACTTCCAATTGCTTCAAATCGCTAAGTAACTTTTCGGGTGGAATTAGGTTAGGCATGACAAACTGATGATCCACCCCACTTTGTTTTAATTGAAATGAAGCGGACATATTAAATATTGCGCGACCTTCTTGAAAAGCGACCACCCTTCGGGTAGTAAAGCTTTTGCCATCGCGGATGATATCAACTTCATAGGTGATCGGTAGATCGAGGTTTCCGCCCAAAATAAAATAACCATGCATAGAATGTGCAAGTCGATCTTCCGGAACAGTTTGATAAGCAGCATGTAAAGATTGTGCCAATACCTGTCCGCCAAAAACTCGTCCCCAAGGGGTTTGAAAGTTTTTTCCTTCAAAGGAATTTTCCCCAACTTTTTTTAAGGTGATTAAATCAATTAACTCCTTTATGTGCTTCATTAAATCCTAAATTGAATACTATTAATAATCAATGCAAGTTAAGGCTTAAATCAATAGTCGCCATTAGCATTGCTGTTTTGAACTGAAGTCAACCAGTTTTGATAAATCGTTTGAAGGGAATTAAATTTATCGGGATGAAGGGCTGAAATATCGATTTGCTCGGCTTGATCTTTCTTTAGGTTGTAAAACTCAAGTCCATCAGCATCTCCATAAAGTTTAAAGTGATTGTCTATCAACGCAAATTGTTTGTTGTAAAGGAAAGCCAAGGGTTTTTCTCTTTTTTGCTTTTGTTTTGACCAATAGGGTTGCAAATCTTCCCCATCGAAGGGGCGCTTGTATTGTTCTAAATCAATCTCTAAAATTTTGGCAATGGTAGGGAAGTAATCGGAAGTAAAACAAGGCACATCAACAACAGTCCTGGCTTTTATCTTTGCAGGCCACTCCACAATTCCCGGCACTCTAATTCCGCCTTCATGGAGGCTTCTTTTTCTTCCTCGTAAACCTTTAGTAATTCCCTGAGTTCTACCATAAAATTGCTTTCCCTCTCTTTCTACTTTTTTAGTTTCTGGACCATTATCAGAAGTGTAAAAAACCAGTGTATTATCGGCTATTCCCAAATCTTTAAGCTTATTTCTCAATCTTCCCACCTGTTCATCTAAAGCGGAAATTACTCCATAATATTCCTGTTGATCTTCACTTAAGCCTGGATATAGAGATTTATATTTTTCCCCTGTCAATACTGGTAAGTGGGGCGCATGAAACCATACAATTGACAAAAATGGAAGTTGATCTGCAACCGCATTTTCAATAAAAGGAATGACTCTATCCATAATTACTCTTGAATCGTCACCCTCTAAATTTTCCGTTGCTCGCGCTCCAGGCCCAGTCCAGTAATAGGTGCCAAATGGCTGTCCCTCTTTTAATTTGCCATTGACATCACCTGAACTTTTGGGGGGAGTAATCATGGGATCCCAAGTAGGTACTTTGGATTCGGTTACAAAACTAACATCAAAACCATGTGCTGAAGGTGGAGCATAATGAATGTCATTTTGTTTTCTTCCCCCTCGATTAGCATCCAAAATATCTTTGGTAAGCGTACCTAAATGCCACTTCCCAAAATGACCCGTTCGGTACCCCTTCTTTTTGACCAATTCAGCTAGGGTAATCTCCTCAGCTTTAATATGCCCACAGTTTGCATTACAAATCCCCATTCTTTCGGGGTGACGCCCTGTCATTACACTTGCTCGTGTAGGAGAGCAAACAGAACCAGCTGAATAAAATCTATTAAAAACAGCCCCATTTTTTGCCATCGCGTCTAAATTCGGAGTTTTGAGGTACGGATGACCATTGTAGCCCACATCACCCCAGCCTTGGTCGTCAGCCATTATCAAAATGATATTGGTCGGAGGTTGGGTTTGACAATTCAGGAAAATTGGAATAAATAATAACCAAGTATAAAATGACTTCATTAGTGTTGGCTTAATTAAAAAACCCTTTTCAATAAATAATTAAAAAGGGTTTTTTATGATTAAATAAGAAATTAACGTGATTTCCTTTTTTCTATATGACTTAGATAGTTATCAATGTGCATTTGATCTAATTCATCTGAATCACCATATTTTTCACGCATTTCGTCAAAAGTCTTATGCATGGTCTCTTGAACCTCGGCATAATCGGGGTGGTCATAAATGTTATTCATCTCAGCAGGATCTTTTTCCAAGTCATACATTTCCCACACATCGATATCATAATAAAAGTGCATGAGTTTGTAACGATCTGTTCTGACACCGTTATGACGTTTAACCATATGAACTGAAGGATACTCATAGTAGGTGTAATATATCGCATCTCTCCATTCACTGGTCTCATTGCTTACAACTTTTCTAAATGATTCTCCTTGCATGTCTTCTGGTATTTCTACCCCAGCGTAATCCAAAAAGGTAGGAGCAAAATCTAAATTTTGGATTAATTGGTCAATTTGAGTGCCTGGTTGAATTTCTTTGGGATAACGCATTAAAATGGGTGTTCGCAGAGATTCCTCGTACATAAATCTTTTGTCAAACCATCCGTGTTCTCCGAGGTAAAAACCTTGGTCGGAAGTATAAACCACTATGGTATTTTCCGCTAAACCGTTTTCATCGAGATAATCCAAGACTTCTCCAACACCATCATCTACAGATTGAATTGTTCTTAGATAGTCTTTAATGTATCGGTTGTATTTCCACAGGGCCAATTCTTCCCCCTGTAAATTTGCAGCTCTCATTGCATCATTTTTTGGAGTGTATGCCTTTAGCCAAGCTTCCTTTTGTTCGGGAGTAAAACGCTCTAATTCTCGATTAAATCTAGTATCTCTTCCAAAAGGGTCAACCAATAATTTAAAATCATGACCCCATCGTCCATGACCGCCATTACCATTGGTGATTGCAAGCTGTTCCTCAGTAGCTGAAATCATCATTTCTTGTGCCGCTGCGGCTGGTCGACCTTCATAATCATCAAAAAAGTTCTCAGGAAAATCAAAAGTTTTATCATCAAATAGGGTTAAATACTTTTCTTCAGACTGCCAATTTCTGTGGGGAGCCTTTTGTTGATAAAGCATTAAAAAGGGTTTGGTTTTATCTCTTTTATTTTTAAGCCAATCTAAACCCAACTGTGTGGTAACCGTGGTAACATATCCATTGATTCGCTCGCTTACGCCATCAATGATAAAATCAGGATTATAATAGTGTCCTTGGCCAGGTAAAACAGCAGAATAGTCGAATCCCTGTGGCAATCCATTGAGGTGGATTTTCCCAATTAAAGCCGTTTCATAACCTGCAGCTTGTAGATCTTTCGCAAAATTGGGCTGATCCCAATTAAAAGCTTGAATGTTGTCTACTTTCCCGTTAACAAAACTATGTTTCCCAGTTAAAACAACTGCTCTACTGGGTGCGCAAATGGAATTTGTGACAAAACCTTTATTAAAAATTGCTCCTTCATTGGCAATTCGATCAATGTTAGGCGTGTTATTTAAACCATGACCATAGGCACTAACGGCCTGAAATGCATGATCATCTGACATTATAAATAGTATGTTTGGGGGTTGTTTCTCCTGCTGACATGAAAACAGCATGGGCAACATCAATACAAGTAAAATTATTTTCTTCATTTGGTCTTTATTTTATTTTCAAAAGCAAAGTAAAAAAAATCGAGCAAATAAAGGATTTGCACTTAAATTAAATCATATGATTTTTTTTAAATTGTAAAAAAAACTAATGCCTCGAAAAGTAAGATGGGGAATTGCGGGTCTAGGTAATATTGCAAATAAGTTCGCAGCGGATTTAATAATTACTTCAACAGTGGATTTGATCGCTGTTGCCTCCTCCAATTTGTCACGGGCTGAAGCGTTTAAGGATAATTATGGTGCCAAAAAGGCGTATGGTTCCTATAATGAGTTGTATAAGGACACTGATATTGAAGTTATATATATTGCAGGACTGAACAGCGACCATAAACAAATGACAATTGATGCGCTTAATGCGGGAAAAGCCGTATTGTGTGAAAAACCTTTAGGGCTAAATACAACTGAAGTGAATCAAATGATTGATGTTGCCAAAACGCAAAAATGTTTTTTGATGGAAGGACTTTGGTCTAGATTCAATCCAGCGATCAATAGGGCGAAAGAATGGATTGAAAAGGGAAAAATAGGCGTCCCAAGGTTCCTCTATGCTGAGTTCTCTTTCTATCGATTAGATGCTGACCGATCTCATCGCCTTATGGCTCCAGAAAAAGGAGGTGGAGCGCTTTTAGATATTGGAATTTATCCTCTTTTTCTAGCTTATTTTCTTTTTGGAATGCCAAAAGACATGAAAGCCCTAACGCTGAATGCCTCGACAGGCGTAGATATTCAAACGTCTATAATATTACAATACGAAAATGCTCAGGCAATGCTATATTGTGGGATAACCAACAATAGTGATAATAATGCCAAAATAGGTGGGACTGAGGGAGAGATTGTTCTACCGGGACGATGGCACGACACACAATTTATAGATTTGATTAAAAAAGAAGAGAAAATAAGGGATGAATTACCAACTCTAGGAAATGGGTTTACATATCAGATAGATGAGGTAAACTACTGTATTCTAAATAACAAAACAGAGGGAAGATGGGGCCTCAAAAACACATCAGAATTAGCTAGTTTATTAGCGCAAGTAGTTGATATGACAAGTCGTCAAAACTAATTAACTAGAAAAGACCTACTGTAGGTTTTATCGTTATTAACGCGAATCTTATAGAAATATTGACCAGGGGAAAGACGTGCTTGTGCACTGGTGCGCAAAGGTAAAGAATGGCTCCCAGAATTAAGTTGATTGCTGAATGCCGTTCCCACTTTTCTTCCCAAAATATCAAATATGGCAACTTCAACATTACTTGGTTCGTTAATGGATAAGTATAGACTTGCTCCTTGATCGTCATTAACGGCAGCATGGAGTTGAAGTAAGGGATCATCTGTAAGTTCTAAGTTTTCGACTCCACCACAACCCAATCCCAATCCCAAAAGATTGTATTCAGACCCTATCACAGCGTTATTGACATAACTTGGGTCTGCACAGAGCCAATCAGATAAAATAGTTGCATAAACAGACCTGAAATCAACGGAATTAGCCATATTACCTTTACTGTTTAGATCTCTTAAGTCAGGGTGTTTTCCGATAAACCCGCTCCCTCTTAGGGCAGGACCAAACAGCATTATGGGTGCTGCCGAACCATGATCTGTTCCACTAGATCCATTTTCAGCTACACGACGACCAAACTCGGAGAATGTCATGGAGAGGACTTTATCAGCAATTCCAAATTCATCCAAGTCATCGTAAAAAGTTTTGATAGCATCGGAAAGTCTTCTCATCAATATTTCATGACGTGTCGGTTGGTTAGCGTGGGTGTCAAATCCTCCCAAAGTAACCATGTAGACTTTAGTTCCCAAACCCCCTTTAATAAAGCGGGAAACCAAACTCATTTGTAGGTCAAAACTATTATCCTGATAGGCATCATAATCATTTGAGGTATCGTAGGCATCATTAATTATTGAAGCATATCTAAAGGTTGTATTTGATGCTTCTCTTAGGAAGGCCACCTGATCTCCATGAAGGTTATCACTGGAAATTTGAGTGTCAAACAGCGTGCCATTTTCAGCTACTTTTTTTAATCGCTGTGGACTAGAAACAGAAAAGGCATAGGATGTCAAGTCCCCGTTAAAAATTAGATCTCCGCCACTACCAATCTGAACGGCAAGTGGTTTTTCAGGAGGATTTGTCATATAGTCCATGTACTTTTCCTCATAGTATCTCCCTAACCAACCGCTGTTAACATAACTGTCCTTTGAAGTGGTCGCCCAGATTTCGGAAGATTTAAAATGAGATAAGTTTTGATTTTCATAACCAACACCATGGATTACTTTCATAGCGCCCTCTTTCCACAGTGGATCAAGGTTGCCCATAAAGTCAGGAACTCCAAAATCATCATTGAGTTTAATGAGATTATTTTGAGGGATATGAATTTTAGGACGTTTATTCGCATAAAGATCAAAGTCATAGAGCGGAACAATACTGTTCAATCCGTCGTTTCCTCCCTTTAATCTAATTAATACTAAAATACGGTCAGAGTCAGCCTCTGACAAAGCATTGGTTAAAAAATGTGAATCAACAACTGAAAGCGTACTACTCCCAAATGAGATAGCCCCTGCGCCAGCGATTCCTAGCGTCTTTAAAAAACCTCTTCTATCCCAGTGCGCATGCTCTCTGTCATGTGCTTTACTGTTCATTTCATTCAGCTTATCTCGCTCCATCTTTATTTCAATTGAAATTCAGGTAGTCCAATTAAGTATCGCATCAAGTCATAAACTTGTTTTGGAACTGAATCATCGTCTATTGTCCAAGTACCATCTTCAAAATAGCTTTCTGGCACTTCACCAATAAAGATATTTTTAGCATCGGCCAACTCCTCCTCTTTGATTTCATAAGGACAAAACATAAAGTCTTTTAGTTTGTTGACGATTAGATCCAAGTTAGTTTCATTATTTCCAACAAGATTTTTGAGTAAATTCTTGAATTGATTTTTATCATTTTGCCAGTACTTAATTAACAAGTAGTCGGTAAATTCCCAGCGTTTAGGAAGGGTCTCAGAGTTAATCCATTCGTGATTTCCTTGCCAGCCAGCTACATCAACAGGGGAAAAGATGGTTTGACCCATATCACGGCATTTATTTCTCAAATTGAGTTGTAGATCTACAGTATCTTTATATCTAAAGGCTAATGTTTGATGTAATCCTAACATCAAATCAATAGGACTCTTGATCAAAACATTACTATTTAAAACATCAAAAAAGTGATCACTTTTAAACAATTGTTTAAATACAGGTACTAAATCAAAATCATTATCCTTTAATGTGGTAGTCATCGCCGCGATTACATTTTGATCAGCTTCAGGGCTAACAAAATAGCGGTATATTTTTGTACAGATAAAATCGGCTATAAGTGTCTCTTTTTCTTCAAATAATATATCTATGACATCATTGTAACCCCAGTTGCCAGTTCGTCCAAATATAGTTTTTGAACCTTCATCAAAAGTATTTTCATTAAACTGTATTTGCCCCAAATAAGTGGTGCTGCGGTTGTAGCCAGTCAAAGCTCTTGAGGTCTCTATAATGTCTTCTTGGGTATAGCCATTGCCTTCTCCAAGTGTGAAAAGCTCATAGAGTTCGCGAGCATAGTTCTCGTTAGGGCTTTCCTTTTTATTTTCAAATCCGTTCAAATACCTTAGCATGGCAGGGGCAAGTCCAATTTCACTTACGAAAGTTTTAAAGTTTCCTAATGCATGCGTTTGAAGTAATGCATAATACTGATAGAGATAAGCAGGCTGATTTACATCTAAATACTCTACTACAAAGTGGTTGCTCCAAAATAAACTGAGTCGCTCACGAAAACCATTATTGATCATATCGGTAAAGGCTTGTTTTTGCCAAATGGTATGATAATAGTTTTTGTTATTCCCAGAATTATTGAATTGCTTATTATCCCAATCACCCCATTCAGGTGAAGGAGTGGTCTCTAAAAAAAATGCTCCATCAATAATTTGATCGATTGTCTCTTCAGGCGTATAATTTAAATAACGATTGACATCGGACAATGAACAACCAAAACCCAATCTGCGACAAACAAACTGAACTTTTGAAGCATCCCAAGGGTTATCACTAGAAGGTACGTAAGTATTCAATTAGCGTTATTAATATAGTTCACCAATTATCTAAGATACGATAAAATATTTAGAGAAAGGAGTCTACCGATTTGTAAGCATTGATGACTGCTGTCTCACCAGCCTTGTCAGGACGAGAATTACCGTGTTCCATTCCCATTACACCATCAAACCCTCTACTGTGAATATATTTAAAAATATTTTTATAATTGATTTCTCCAGTAGTCGGTTCTTTTCTTCCAGGATTGTCACCTATTTGAAAATAGCCTATCTCATCCCAGCATTTTTCAATATTGTATATAAGGTTTCCTTCCTGAATTTGTTGATGATAAATATCAAAAAGTATCTTACAAGAAGGTGAGTTGACTGCCTTACAAATTTGATAGGCCTGTGGACTTTCCTTAAGAAATAATCCAGGGTGATTTCTATACCAATTGAGTGGTTCTAATACCATAACCAGTCCCTCTGGTTCAAGAATAGCACAAGCTTGTTTTAAGCTTTCAATCACATTGGCGGTTTGATAATCATGAACTAATCTCAAGTCAACAGTACCAGGAACTACAGTAAACCATTTTGCATTAACGCGTTTAGCAACCTCAACTGAAGCTCTTACCTGTTCGAGAAAATTCTGTCGGTCATCATCCTTACCTCTCGCCAATGTCGGGTTTTTAAAGTCTTTATAGCCCACAAAAACACCCATGGTAATGCCTCTTTTTTGCATGGTATCCGCCATTTTTTCTTGCAATGCTATCGGCCTTGTGCCCATATTATTGTCCTCGAAAGCAGTAAACCCTTGATCAGCCATAAAGTTCAACTGATCAATAGGGTCGTCTCCAGCCAAATTTTTAAACATACCAATATGAGGGGCGTATTTTAAATTGAATTGATATTTGTTCAAATTGTGTTGGCTCGTCATAACAGAAGGGACGGCAGCCAAGCCAAAGGAGGCCCAAAGGGAGGACCTAGTAAAAGTTCTTCTATCCATTTTATTATTAATAAATTGTAACTCCAGGAGTGGGAATGGGGTACAGGCCGTTAGCATCAGGGGTTGTAGGGGGCGTACTACTCCAATCAACGCTCTCAGGCATTATTTGTAAATCTGAGTTTAGTGCTTGCTCCCATGTAATTTCTTTACCTGAATAAGTCGCCATTCTACCCATAATAGCCGTCAATGTGCTTTTAGCTCCATACTCTGCGTCAGCAATAACACCACCATTTCTAATTGAAGCAAATAGCTTATCATGCTCCACTTGGTAAGGGTTTGGTTCATCCAATCCAGCTTCTTTGTACTTAAACATTTCATTTCCTTCTAAATCCTGAATGGTTCCAGGTCGAGTCACTACACTCCCTTTTGTTCCTTGAAAGCTTTCGTCGACACGACGCATACATCCTGGTTGATGTCGACACTGACTGGAAACCACTGCTCCAGTATCATAAGTAAACTCTACAAAATGGTGATCGTAAATTTCTCCGTGATCTTTTCCATTTCTAACTTGTCTTCCGCCCATACCCTGAGCTTTGGTTGGGTAACCGCCTATAAACCAATTGGCTACATCAATATTGTGAATATGTTGTTCGAGAATATGATCGCCACACAACCAATTGAAGTAGTACCAATTTCGCATTTGGTACTCCATTTCAGTCTGCTCAGGCTTTCGTCCTCTTACCCAAACACCACGGCTATTCCAATAAACTTGACCACCAGTGATTTTTCCAATTTGCCCATCATTGACTCTTTTTATAAGATCGACATATTTATTTTGGTAACGTCTTTGCAATCCGACTACCACATTGAGTTTTTTCTCTTTTGCAATTCTGGCAACATCCAAAACTTTTCTAACACCGACAGGATCAGTTGCAACGGGTTTCTCCATAAAAACATGTTTCCCATTTTGGATTGCGTATTCAAAGTGATAGGGTCTAAATCCAGGAGGTGTCGTCAGGATAACTACATCTGCCATGTCAATTGCTTTTTTATAGGCATCAAAGCCAGAAAAAAGATTTTTAGGATTAATTTTAATTTTCTTAACCCCATCAAAATGTTCCTGAACGGCTTTCAAGCTATTTTCAACTTTATCTTGGAAAGCATCAGCCATAGCCACCAATTCTGTGTTTTCATCAGCTTGAAGCGCTTGAACTATTGCTCCAGTTCCTCGTCCTCCGCATCCAACAAGAGCAAGTTTTAATTTTTTATTTCCATTTACGTTAGCCATGGCTCCAACTGGAAGACTTGCAGATAACAAGCCTGTTGTTGCCAAGGTAGTTTGCTTGACAAAATTTCTTCTACTTAGTGAATTGTTTTTACTAGATTTCATTGTTCGTTAATTTATTAGTTCCAATATGATTCTTGTTCTTCAATAGAGGGCGTGTTCAATGGTCTGACAATCCTAAAACCCACAAATGGAGCGTCAGTGTGCCACCAGAGGCTTTTTGGGATTTGAGGGTCTCTTTTTTTCCACTGTTTTGATGAAGGCCTTCTCGCTGCACTTCTGAGCCTACTAGGCTTGTCAGTCCATGCACCTCCTCTTACAGTTCTCGGGTAGGTTTTAGTAGGTATTACTCGGGGGTCGCTGACAGTTTTTCTTTTTCTTTGATTGTAAACCGTTGGAATATACTGATCCAAAGTCCATTCAGAAACATTACCATGCATATCATGCAGCCCCCAGGGATTTGGCTTTTTTTGACCTACCTTCTGGTAAGTACCCCCACTATTTTCATGGTACCAAGCATAAATATCTAAATCTACTGGGTCATCTCCAAATGAATATGCAGTTTTTGTTCCTGCGCGACAGGCATATTCCCATTCTGCCTCAGTTGGTAAGCGATAAAAATTCCCTGTCATGGCAGATAGCCATTGACAAAATTTTACTGCTGATAACTGAGTCATACAAATTGCTGGATAGCCCTCAATTCCCATTCCAAAGCTCATATCTGTGTAAGGCTGGGTAGCACCAGAAACTGCATCTACAT
>CAJWGK010000038.1 GCA_913030895.1 uncultured Flavobacteriaceae bacterium
CTTATTTTTTGCTTTTTAATTTCTTCACTAGTTTTTTCTAAAGCTAGCCAAATTGACACCTCTCCAATTCAAATTACCCAACCCACTGATAAAGAAGAAATACTGAACATCTACTACCAAAATAATGCTTTAATCGTCCAGGGTATGAAGACTAACGGCAGGCTAATAGTTTATTCTATCATTGGGAATGTTCTTTTGGAAATGAATGTTCAAGATTTCTCAAACTTAGTACTTCCCGTTGACTTAATCAAGCAGAACATGTACATCATCAGGTTAGAAACATCAGATAACAGGGTGTTTACACATAAAATTGTCGCCCGTTAAATCAAGGACTGTAATTCGGTGCTTCCTTGGTGATACTGATATTGTGAGGATGACTTTCCTTAATTCCAGAAGCGGTAATGGTTATAAACTTTCCTTTTTCCTGCAAGGTTTTAACGTCTTTAGTACCACAGTATCCCATTCCTGCTTTGAGACCACCGACAAATTGATGAATACTTTCATTGAGCTCTCCTTTATAAGGCACTCGCCCAACAATTCCCTCGGGGACTAATTTTTTGATATCATCTTCAACATCCTGAAAATAACGATCTTTGCTTCCCTTTTTCATGGCCTCTACGGATCCCATTCCTCTATAAGTTTTGAATTTTCTACCTTCAAAAATAACGGTCTCACCGGGAGATTCTTGTGTACCTGCTAATAGTGATCCTAACATCACCGCATCCGCTCCAGCAGCAATGGCTTTAGGGATATCTCCTGTATACCTAATTCCTCCATCACCAATTATGGGTATATCTGAGCCTTTGAGTGCTTTAAACACATCTATAATTGCGGAAAGCTGAGGATAGCCCACTCCAGCGATTACCCTTGTAGTACAAATTGATCCTGGACCAATTCCTACTTTCACCGCATCTGCACCGAGATCAGCGAGGTACTTGGCTGCATCTGCAGTGGCAATGTTACCAACAACTACATCTAAGTCTGGAAAAGCATTCTTTACACTTTTTAGAGCGGCAGCCACACCTTTTGAATGACCGTGAGCCGTATCAATCACTACGGCATCAACATTGGAATTGACCAAAGCAGTCGTTCTTTCTAGCAAGTCATGGGTTACCCCAACAGCTGCAGCTACTCTAAGTCTGCCATACTCATCCTTGTTCGCATTAGGTTTAGCCAAATGCTTGGTGATATCACGAAACGTAATTAGCCCAACCAAAGTGTTATTGTTGTCAATTACGGGTAGCTTTTCTATTTTATGGTTTTGGAGAATAACCTCAGCATCTTCCAAAGAAGTGCCTTCTTTTACGGTGATTAGATTTTGAGAAGTCATTACTTCTGAGATGGGACGCGAATCATTTCTTTCAAATCGCAAATCGCGATTCGTGACAATTCCCAACAGTTTGTTTTTATCATCAACAATGGGAATTCCACCAATTTTATAGCGCGCCATATTTTCTTTGGCATCCTTGACATATGAATCAATAGTCAGTACAACTGGATCAATAATCATTCCTGATTCAGCCCTTTTAACGGTTCTCACCTTATTGGCCTGATCTTTAATGGTCATATTTTTATGTAGCACGCCGATTCCACCTTCTTGAGCCATGGCAATGGCCATCTTACTTTCGGTGACTGTATCCATTGCAGCTGAAACTATGGGGACATTTAAACTGATATTTCTTGAAAAACGAGAAGTAATGGAAACCTCCCTGGGTAGAATTTCTGAGAAAGCAGGAACCAACAATACATCGTCGTAAGTGAGTCCTTTACCAACAAATTTATCGGGAGTCATATGCAATCAATTTAAAAACTAATTGCCTACAAATATAGGGAATTTATCTGCATTATCCCTTGACGGGTTTTTTAAATAGATCAATAAAAATGAAGATGGTAGCCAACAAATAAGAAAGTGTCATTAATACACCAGAAATAATGATTAAAAAAGCAAACGAGGTAAATCCCAACCAAACTAAATAAATCCCTCCAAATGTTACAAAAACTGATATAAAGGGTTCTATTGATAGAATTTTTTTCCAAAATACAGATAAACTGGTACCCCATAAAAGCAGCCCTGTTATAAAGAAAATCATGGAAATGGACAATACATGGGTATGAATAATGGTCAACATCTCTCTCGAGCTTTTTTTGAACTTTAAAACTTTGGGGGATTCTTGGTCGTCATTTCCATTATAGTTTTCTGAAATTCCCTTTACAGAAGTTGATTCAGTCTGGGCCACAAAAGCAAGCCCGGTAAAATACCCAATGGAGAGCATCACCATGAAAACTCCAATGAAAACCTTGATTGACTTTGAAAAGTTTTGAATTAAGAATTGATCTAACATCTCAATTAACAGCTACTCTAAATCTATTTTTTTGCAGCTGGGAATAAACATAATTTATCGAGTTTGTCATAGACTTTACGGAAATAGTAGCTCCTGATATTGCACTTATATTATCTCCGTATTCAAAGCGCGAATTAAGATTGCTGTTGTTAAATTGAGAAAGCCATCGTTTACTTGAAATTTCGCCCCCATAGTCTTCCCGATAAACCATTATTTTTGATTTTTTCTGAATAAAATTTTCATCAAATAAAATTAGATAGTCAAAAGTATCTGTTTTACTCGGTGCAGATCCTAAAAAAGCAAACCCAATCAAAACCCCATTTTTAGATATTTTATAGAGCTGGTGACCAGTAAGATATTTGGAGTTTTCTATTTTGAACTCTGATGAATCTGTTACATCTTTCAGTTCATAGTCATTGCATGAGAAAACACTTTCTATTTCTTTGTTCATCCTTTTCTGGATGAGCTTGTTTACACTAAAGTCTAGCGAAACATTTATAAAACAAACAAAAGAGAGAATGATATTTACCATTTGTATTTGGAATCGTTCTATATAAATTCACATCAAAGATATGAGACTATAAAAAATTAAACAAGTTTATTTAGATTTAATTTAATTAACAATAAGAGTTTAAAACCAAACACCAACGCCCATATTGAATTGACCAGAATCGGTATCGGTTTTAGCGGTAGATTTAAATTGGTAATCGGCTTTAAATACAACGCCAGGAGCCAAATGATAGGATAAGCCAGTAGTTATTTCTTTTCTATGATAGGCGTTGTTTCTGACAACGTTAGCAGGCACTGTCGCATGGGTATCAAAGTTTTCATATCGAACAAAACCAAACAACCTTTGCCTGTTTGACAATGGTAAAAAATTATACGCCCCCTCGATATAATAGCCTGACATAGCTGAGGCAAAATCCTTTCCAGTAAGGTCATTGTATTGATAAGTATCATCAAAAGAGCTAGTAATAAACTGCCCTCGAGCAGTAAATTTCCTGAAACTGTATCGGGCATCCAGGCCAATCATTGACACTCCAACGGTACTTCCCTCTTGATTCAACAGTTCATCGACCGCCTGAGTTTTCCCAAAATAACCGGACAAACCTAAACGTAAACCGTTGATTCCATAATAATCGATTTTCATTGACAAGTTGGGTGTTTTAGTTACAACCTCTGCCCCTTTTTGTCGACCTGATCTAAGACCATTGGATCCTTTGATTAAACCTTGATCTCCGTTATGAGAGAGGAAACCATTAAAAACATAGACCTGATAACGAAATGACATAACATCTGATCGACCAGCTAAACCTATACCGATCTCCCGCCAGGTTGAAGGAACTAATTTATTGTCAATCGAAGGTCTTTCTACCCCATTAAACGTCGTAGGTTCATGATACTCATTAATAATTCCCATCGGAACCAACATCAGTCCTGCTCGAATGTTTAAAGAGTTGGTCAAGGAATAATTAACAAAAGCTTGTTCAATATAAACCTCTTTGACATGTTCGTATTCGACCTCCGTAACAAATTGAGTACGATCATCAAACTTATATCCAAAAAGTAATATTAAACGCTGAACATCAATTTCCCCATTGCCTGTATCGGGTTGGTTATAAAGTATCTCTCCATAACCTCCAAACGTCATTCCATTTGGAACTGCGTCTAAATTCTGGAGAATCCTCTGGTAACCATTTATTTGAAGAAGGTTTTGTCCCAAGCTATCGACAACGTACTGTCCGTAAGATTTAAAACTCACCAAAAATAATATTGCAATTAGTGAAAATGTATTTTTCAATATGATTGTTTTTAATTAGACTTATTATAAATAAGAAGCAATATTAATCTAAAAAATTGAAAATAAAAAGTAAGATGGGAGTTATTTGAAAATTTTTGCAGAGTAATTAACAGCCGATTCAAAATGCAGTAGGTTTAACTTGTGAGGCACCCTGTTTTCGGCAAAATAAGAGAGCAGTTTTTCAGTAGGCATGTTTCCTACTAAGTTACTGTTAGCCATTGGACAGCCCCCAAAACCTTTAATCACGCTATCAAAACTTCTACATCCAGATTTATAGGCTGCATCTATCTTATTGGACCAGTTATGCAATGTCGTGTGGAAATGAGCACCGAAATCAATAGGTTTAAATTCGGGGATCAGTGTGGAGAAAATTGAAGCAATATCTTCAGTTTTTGCTGCACCTACTGTATCAGATAAAGAAATTGTTTTTACGCCAAGTTGACTTAATTTTTCACACCAATGGGCAACAATTTCAGGGCTCCATGGGTCTCCATAAGGATTACCAAAACCCATCGATAGATAGACAACCAGTTCTTTATTTGATCGGCTCGCCTTATCCGCTATCCAAGTTACTGCATCAAGCGACTCTTCAATCGTTTTATTGGTGTTTCTCATTTGAAAATTCTCTGAAATAGAAAAAGGGAAGCCCAAATAGTCAATTTGTTCATATTCACAAGCCATCTCAGCCCCTCTTTGATTGGCAACAATCACCAGTAATTTGGTCTTGGTTTCACTCAGATCGAGTGCATTAATGACTGCTCCAGTATCCCTTAGCTGAGGAATCACCTTAGGAGATACAAAGCTACCACAGTCCAAAGTATTGAAACCTACTTTTAATAAACTTTGTAGGTAACCAATTTTGTCTTTAGTTGGAATCCACGATTTGACACCTTGCATAGCATCCCTGGGGCATTCAATAATTTTGACGTCATCCATTAATGTAAATTTAAGAATCTAATTTTCTCATTTATTAATTATCTTTGCACAAATTGTAGATGAAGAGATTATGATAGCACGTTTGACAGATCAGTTAGCCCCATTTAAAAAACAACTTATTCAACACCCAATATACCAAAACATTGAATCCATCACGGATTTTCAGCGTTTTATGGAATCTCATGTATATGCCGTATGGGATTTTATGTCATTGGTGAAAAAACTCCAATTAGATTTGACTACCACTTCCCTACCCTGGCAACCACCAGCAAATAACACTGCTGCGCGATTGATTAATGAGATTGTCTGGGGAGAAGAAACAGATGTTGATAAAAATGGCACCCCAGTAAGCCATTTTGAAATGTATCTCAACGCCATGAAGCAAATTAATGCTAGCACTGACGGGATTGAGGAAATGCTCAGCAGCCTAAAAAAGGGTGAAAATATTTTTAATGCCATAAATCAAGCCAACTTACCTGATCATGTAGCCGATTTCTTACGCTTTACTTTCCACATTATTGAGGAAGGTAAAACACACAAAATCGCTGCAGTTTTTACTTTTGGAAGAGAGGATTTGATCCCCGATATGTTTATTTCAATGATCAGAAAAATGAATCATGACAATGACCATAAGATTGATCAAATTATCTATTATTTTGAACGTCATATTGAGGTTGATGGTGATACCCACGGTCCAATGGCACTCGAGATGATCAAAAATCTATGTGGTACAGACCCCATTAAATGGGATGAAGCGATTACCGCTGCTCAAGAAGCCCTTCAAAGACGCATTGCACTTTGGGATGGCATAAACCACCAGATTATCCAAAAAGAAAAGACTAAAACATGACAAAATTCCTACTAGTTTCCATTTTGTGCGCTACCTCATGGGTGACCGCTCAGGCTCAACCTATTACAGATTATGCACAAACGATTACAGACAAAGAGCTAAAAGAATTGCTTTACGTTTACGCTTCTGATTTTTTTGCAGGAAGAGAAGCCGGAACTAAGGGTCAAAAACTGGCTGTCGATTTCCTCAGAGATTATTATATAGAAAATGGAATTCAGCCAGCAGCTGGCACTGATAATTCTTATTTTCAAAAAATGGAGCTCAAAATTAAGGGGACAACTATTGCAACTGAAAATGTAGTGGCAATAATTCCAGGCACTGAAAAACCAGAGGAATTGATTGTAATTACCTCTCACCTAGACCATATTGGAACACATGATGGAGAAATCAACAATGGAGCAGATGATGATGGATCGGGAACTGTTGCCATGCTTGAAATAGCTGAAGCTTTCAAAAACGCAGCTGATCAAGGGTATGGCCCCAAAAGATCAATTTTATTTTTACATGTAAGTGCCGAAGAAAAAGGATTATTGGGTTCTAAATATTATGTAGAAAATCCACTCTATCCATTGGAAAATACTGTTGCTAATCTAAATATTGACATGATTGGTAGAACGGATCCCAAAAGAACAGATAAAGACCCTAATTACATTTACCTTATCGGTGCTGACCGACTAAGCCAAGAGCTGCACAATATATCTGAAGCAACCAATAATAAATACACCCAGCTGAAATTAGACTATACCTTTAATGCTGAAAATGATCCCAACCGTTTTTATTTTCGAAGTGACCACTACAACTTTGCTAAAAACAATATTCCTATTATCTTTTATTTTAATGGAACCCATGCGGATTATCACAAGCCTAGTGATACAGTAGATAAGATCATCTTTCCGTTACTCGAAAAAAGAACCAAGCTCATATTTTACACCCTCTGGGAGCTGGCAAACAGAAAAGAAAGAATCAAACTCAAATAAATAAATTTAATCGTCCAAATCTTATAACATGAAAAAATTTATAGCCACTTTCCCAACCATCTTGTGCCTTATTTTTAGTCACTATTCTCAATCTCAATCCACTAATATCCTTGATGACGATAATAACCCGGTGGAGGAAACAACTGAAGAAACTGCTGACAACCAACTTCAAAGCAATACATTCAATAATATCAAAAGTTTCTCAGTCGGAGTTAAAATTGGCATTCCTAACACAGTCTCAATTGGAGTTCAGTACACCCTCCCTAGCCTAAATAATCATTTTGCCCCTTATGTAGATTACTCAAAAATAGATTTAAATATGGATGAAGTGGGTGTTGGTTTAAAATTCACAGAATTTGGAATTTCCTATTATTTTAACAACAAAGGAAAAGGACTTTATGCTGGATTAGGGTTCTCAAATCTTGAAATAAAAGGAGAATATGACGATATCGAATTAGATAATGGAAGAATCGGTATAGGGATTGGAGCGGTTTCACTAAATACGACCAACTTGAAATTAGGAATCAAAACTGGTGGAACAATATATTTTAGAATAGAAGTTGGATACGGGTTTGGAGAACTTCCTCAGACAGTAAAATTTGAAGCTACTGATAAAGGCAGCACGTCATATAAAGAAGAAGTTATAGAAGATATTCCCGATTTACCTGGGATTACGGATAGTGGTATGTTGGTTGCGAATTTTGGATTTGGAATTTCTTTATAATCAATAAATTAATCCTGCATTGATCTTGCTCTCCGGAAGAAAATATAACCCATTCCACCGATAGCAGCACCTAACATAATTTGTATTCCACCAGCATTGACTATTTCGAACACAAAAATATAGGTTCCTAACACCATCATTATAATACCTAAAGTTTTCAGAAAATTTTTCATTATTTAAAATTACAAAATTAAAAAAAGGGTCACTATCAGAGACCCTTTTTTGTTGGGTGGAAGACCGGTTTCGAACCGGCGACCTCTAGAACCACAATCTAGCGCTCTAACCAGCTGAGCTACAACCACCATTTAAGGTTGCAAATTTAGGATTTTTTAATAAAAATTAAAGTAAGGCATCAAAATTTTCTAGAGCAAGCAAACGTTCAGTGGTAAAGCCTTCTCCGGCCTCTTTATTGATTAATCGCCCCATATTTTTTGCACGGCTAGCAACACTTTCAAGAAAATTTAGTGAACTAATTGGGGTATCTCTTTCATTGGATTGGGGATCGTAAAACTGACTCTTAAAAGTTTTAATTGCAGCCATTTTTTTATCTAAATGACCTGTAATATTAATTACAATGTCAGGTGTTAAGTCATCCCATTGAATGTAGTGAAAAACATGATGGGGACGAAAGGCTTCTTGTAAGGCACCATTGTCATCCAAAGTTTCTATCTTTTGTAAACCACTCAAAAAACAGGCGTGACTAACCAACTCAGCTGCCTTAGCATGATCCGTATGTCGGTCGCTGACCGCATTACATAAAACGACCTCCGGTGCATATTTTCTGATTACGCTAATCACTTTTCTTTGATGATATTCATCATTAAAAATAAAAGCATCTTTAAAATTCATGTTCTCTCTAAAAGCTACGCCCAGAAGTTTCGCAGAAGCATCCGCTTCTTTTGCCCTTGTCTCTATCGTACCTCGGGTTCCCATTTCGCCGATTGTCAAATCAACAATACCAACATTTTTCCCCGAAGCAACAGCCTTTGAAATAGTGCCACTACAACCGAGTTCAACATCATCGGGATGGGCACCAAAAGCTAGAATATCTAATTTCATGTTTTAGTTAACTGCCATTATCTCCTCGGTCACCCAACTCAATACTTCTTGGCTCATTGGAGATGTTCTGGGAGCGATAATTTTTTCTAGCCTACCATCTCTACCGATAAGATATTTTTGGAAATTCCATGAAACATTGGAACTTTTATATCCATTTTTAGAGGCTTGTGTAAGAAATTTATAAATCGCATGCATATCACTACCCTTCACTGAAATTTTAGCCATCATGGGGAAAGTAACACCATAATTTTTTTCGCAAAAATCGGCGATTTGTTTATTCGATCCAGGCTCTTGCCACAAAAAATTATTGGCAGGGAAGCCAACAATTACAAAACCTGATGATTTGTATCGATCATAGAGTTTTTGAAGTTCCTTGTATTGGGGAGTAAGACCGCATTTTGATGCCGTATTGACAATCATGATTTTTTTTCCTTTCAAAGATTCGAAATCAAATGTATTCTCATCGATGTCTTTAACCTTAAATTGGTAAATAGTTTTCTCCATAGCATTATCATTTTGGCAAAAAGTAGTGTTAACAAAAAAAAGAAACGAGACTAAAAAAGTTAAGATTTTCATATTACAAATTTCGGACATTATTTTGTTATAAAAAAATAGAAAATATTTAAACAAAAATATTTTAATGAATCTCAGCCGAAAGGTTAGCGTCTAAAAGTTTAAGACAAATGGGCTCTAATTCATCATAAGAACCTGTTTTTACAACACATTTTCCTGAGAAATGCACGATGTAGGCACATTGTTCTGCTTGTTCGTATGTATGATCGCAGTAGGCAACAAGGGTTTTAATTACGTGATCAAAAGTATTGACATCGTCATTGTAGAGAATGATCTCATGTTCTCGTTGAGCTTCGGTAAGAACATCTACTTCACTTTCTTTCTCAATTTGTGGCTTTTCAGTACTCATCTCTTTGTAAATTCTAATGCAATCCAATCTTTTCTAATAAATTTACGAATAAATTCAAAGCCAATATCTTCACATCGATTTTGAATTTTAACCAAATCATCAACATAAAAACCACTCATCAACAAGCTACCGCCCTCACTTGTCCTATCGGCATATATTGGTAGCTGTTCGAGTAAAATATTTCGGTTGATGTTTGCCAAAATAATATCATAAGTGCCAACATTAGGGGCTTGACTGTTTAATTCGACAGTAATATTTCGACAGCTATTAAGTGAAACATTTTCATGCGCATTTTCTACACACCAAGGATCAATGTCAATAGCATGAACAGACCTGGCTCCTTTTTTTTCAGCCATAATAGCCAAAACACCTGTCCCCGTTCCCATATCCAAAAACTTCTTCCCTTTACAATCTAATTCCAGTAAATGAAGTAGCATCAATTGTGTTGTTTCATGGTGACCAGTCCCAAAACTCATTTTTGGGGTGATTATCAGTTCGTATTTTACCCCTTGATAAGGATGAAAAGTGGCTCGTACCAAACAATCTTCACTGACTCTAATGGGCTTAAAGTCTTTTTCCCAACTTGCGTTCCAGTTTTGTGGCGGAATTGTTTTAATGAACCATTTAATACTTAGATGCTGTTGAGAAAAAACTGGAAGGCCTTCAAAATCTTCTTTAGAAAAGTTCTGCTCCGGTAAATATGCCTTAAACCCTTTTTCAGTATCCACAAAACTTTCAAAATCGATTTCGCCCATTTGGGCAATCATAATCGACCTCCATGGTTGGATTGGTAAAATTGAAACGTCTATTTCTAAGTAGACAAATGACATTAAGCGGATTGAACAATAGCAGAAAAGTCGTCTGCTTTCAGTGCTGCACCACCAATTAGACCTCCATCTACATCAGTTTGTGAAAAGATGGCTGAAGCATTCGCAGGTTTTACACTACCTCCATAAAGAATAGATACAGCATCTGCTAATGTTTGGTCATACTGTTCTGCAATTAGCGCCCTTATATAAGCATGCATTTCCTGAGCCTGCTCTGGACTTGCGGTTTCTCCTGTACCAATTGCCCAAACGGGTTCATAGGCCAATATTATTTTTGACCAAGCACTGGGGCTTAACTCAAATAGCGCAGCGGACAATTGAGATTTTACAACATCAAAATGTGTGTTGTCTTTTCTTTGCGCCAATTCCTCACCAAAACAAAAAATAATCTCCATATCATAAGACAGGGCCGTGGCAACTTTATCTTTCAATGAAGCATCGGACTCGTTGAAGTAAGCACGGCGTTCAGAATGACCTAGAATTACTTTTTTAACCCCAATACTTTGGAGCATGCTTGCAGAGACTTCTCCTGTAAAAGCACCTGACTCAGCAGCATTCATATTTTGGGCAGCGACTTCTAATCGACTGCCTTGAGTCATCTCCTCTACCTGAACCAAGTGAGTAAAAGCAGGGGCAATCATAACCCTCACTTCTGAGGAAAATGAAAGGGATTTTAAGGATTGAATCAGATCAGCTGTTTCTCTTTTGTTGTTATTCATTTTCCAATTTCCGGCAACAATTTTTTTTCTCATAGTATAAATTAATTAATATAGTTTGACTTGTGGGTCAAGTTGGGTATAGATAAAATCAACGAATAGGTTGATGGTAATAAATAAAGCTGAGATGGTAAGTACAATTCCAGTAATCACAGGAATATCAAGGGTATTTAGGGCAGTAACAATTTCTTTTCCCATCCCTTTCCAACCAAAAATATATTCAACAAAAACTGCACCAGCCAGCATGGAGGCGAACCATCCAGAAATTGCTGTGACTACTGGGTTTAAAGCATTTTTGATTCCGTGCTTGTAAATTACTTGGGATTTTGATAAACCCTTTGCATAAGCAGTTCTGATATAATCCTGCGAGAGAACTTCCAAAAGACTACTTCGCATCAGCTGAATAATAACTGCAATAGGACGAATTCCCAGTACTACAGCAGGTAGGATAAGGTTTTTTAGCATTAAAACCCGTCCTTCACCAAAATCATCCATTTCATACAAACTTCCAGTCATATTCAAACCTGTTGTTTGGTGGTACAAAAATCCAAAAAACCAAGAAAATAGTATCGCGCTAAAAAAAGAAGGCACACTCATTCCTAATGTGCTTATCAATTGGAGCCAACGGTCAATCCAGGTATTACTGAACAAAGTAGCTATAACCCCAAGTAGCATTCCTATTATTATGGCTATGCAAATTGATGCTACTGCTAGAAGAACCGTATTGGGAAGCGTTTCAACAATAACCTGAGATACCTTTTTTCCTCGCTTTTGAAAAGAGGTTCTTAAATATGGGAGCTTAAAGGCAAAAACATAGTTTGAGGTCTGAACCAACGAAAATCCTGAATATTTTTTATTCGAAAAATAAGATAAATGCTCTGCGTTTTTTGAATGAATGGATAGCGGAGACAAATCGTTCAAGTAAAGTAAGTATTGCTTTGAAATCGGTAAATCAAAGCCGTATTTCTTTCTAACTTGAGCCAATTGTTCACTGTCCTCCTGCTGGTCGACCATCATTTGAGCTGGATCACCCGGTAATACATTGAATAGGAGAAAGACGATTGAGACCACACCAAAAAGTGTCAAAATGCAATAAAAGAGTTTTGAAAGAATTGATGCTGCCATTTACTCTTCAAAAGCGTTAAGGTGAATTAGCGCAAAAACAGCATAGTTAACAATGTCCTGATAATTGGCATCAATTCCCTCACTCACAATCGTTTTGCCAGAATTCCCTTCGATTTGTTTGACACGCATGAGTTTTTGGAGTATTAAATCAGTCAGAGAACTGACTCGCATATCACGCCAAGCTTCACCATAGTCGTGATTCTTAGCCATCATTAATTCAAAAATAATTTTCTCCTGTTTTTCATAATTAATCAAAGCTTGGGCTGTATCTAAATCAGGATTTTCGGATACTCCTAACTCAATTTGAATTAGCGCCATAATCGAGTAATTGATTATACCTATAAATTCAGGGATTTCACCTTCATCCACCTTTCGGGTAGTGTTGGTCTGTAAACCTCTTATTCTTTGGGCTTTTATAAAAATCTGGTCTGTAAGAGAAGGCAATCGCAGAATCCGCCAAGCACTACCATAATCCTGCATCTTTTTTTTAAAAAGTGATTTGCAGTTTTTCATTACCAGCTGGTATTGAAGTTGGGTAGATACCATCTATTTTGTAAAATTTGGTGTAAATTTCGATAAATTTTTTCACTTCATAAAGGTAAATAAGTAAAGTTATCAAACTATTATAAATAACATGACAATAAATATCAAAGGAGAACTCATCGACTTAAGTAAACCTAAAATAATGGGAATACTTAATCTCACACCCGACTCCTTTTTTGACGGGGGAAAATACAATGATATTGACCAAGCGTTGAAACAAACAGAAAAAATGATTAATGCAGGCGCATATTTTATTGACCTGGGTGCTTGTAGTACAAAACCTGGAGCTGAACAAGTTTCTGAGGATGAGGAGAAAAAAAGATTACTCCCTGTTTTAGAAAAGCTCATTATTACCTTTCCAAGTACGCACTTTTCGATAGACACTTATCGCGCTTCAATAGCTAACGCTACTTTAGATCGAGGTGCTTCAATGATAAATGATATTTTTGGGGGGCAATTTGATCATAAATTAATGGAAACAGTAGGGAAATATGATGTTCCTTATGTATTGATGCATATTGCTGGAACTCCTGAAAATATGCAAAAGCATCCCCACTACGATAATGTAGTTAAAGAGGTTTTATATTATTTTTCTGAGCGAATTCAAATGGCATACAAAGCCGGAATAAACGATGTAATTATTGACCCTGGGTTTGGTTTTGGCAAAACTATTGATCACAACTACAACATATTAAAGAACTTGGAATTGTTTCACCATCTCAAATTACCATTACTCATCGGACTGTCAAGAAAGTCTATGATTTACAAAAAACTAGGTGTTAGCCCAGACGAAGCACTTAATGGGTCAACAGTACTTCATACGGCTGCATTGCAAAAAGGCGCTCATATTTTGAGGGTTCACGATGTGAGGCAAGCCAAAGAATGTATAGAATTGTTGCAGGCGCTTGGATAGTTTTTTAATTTTACAAAAAACGCGCTCTTTGGATCAATTCAGTTTTTTAGAAATTTCTTTTATTGATATTGTCGATATCTTATTGGTCGCATTGCTTTTGTTTTATGCTTACAGGCTGGTTAAAGGAACGGTAGCTATAAATATTTTTATTGGGATTGTTATTTTTTATTTGATTTGGAAAATAACTGACATTATTAATTTGGATGTTTTAAGTAACATCCTTGGGAAGTTTATCAGCGTTGGTTTCTTTGCTTTGATCGTAGTGTTTCAGCAAGAAATTCGAAAATTCCTCCTACTTATTGGCTCCTCTAATTTTGCTTCACGTAGAAATGTCATTCGATATTTCAAATTTTTAAATCAAGACCAAGACACCCTAAAGGTGGATTTGACTGCCTTACTTAGTGCTTGTGAAAAAATGGCAGCTGAAAAAACCGGTGCAATCATCGTTTTGGAAAAAGAAAATAGTTTGGATTTTCTCACCAGCACAGGAGATGAAGCTAACATAGAGTTGAGTGCTCAAATTCTAGAAACCATTTTTTTTAAAAATAGTCCGCTTCACGATGGTGCCATTATCGTAAAAAACAACTTTATCAAAGCGACAAGAGTGGTTTTACCCGTTTCAGATTCGACAACTATTCCTGCAAGATTTGGGCTGAGACATCGAGCAGCTGTTGGAATTAGCGAAAAAACCGATGCTTTAGTTTTAGTCATTTCTGAACAAACTGGAAAAATATCCTATGTCAAAGATGGGCAGTTTAGCAAGTTTAAAAATTTAGAGGATTTAAGAAGACTTCTGACCGAAGACCTTTCTATTTAAGCAACTGCCGTTTCTAAAAACTGAATTTTATACAACTGTGTATAAAAGCCTTCTTTGATAGCCAGTAATTCTTTATGTGAGCCTATTTCAACAATTTTCCCGCCATCCATAACCACAATTCGATCTGCATTTTTGATCGTTGATAAACGATGTGCAATAATAATTGATGTCTTGTTCTTAGTAATTTTATTTGTGGCATTTTTTATAAGCTCTTCCGAATGAGAATCTATAGAGGAGGTTGCCTCATCCAAAACAAGCACGCTAGGGTTGGAAATATAAACCCTTAGGAATGCAATCAATTGCCGCTGACCAGAAGAAAGCATAACCCCTCGTTCTTTCACGTTATATTGGTAACCACCGGGAAGAGATTCAATAAATTCATGTACACCGATCTCTCTAGCTACATTATAAACTAACTCCTCGGAGACTTCAGGGTTGTTTAATGTTATATTATTATAAATCGTGTCCGCAAAAAGAAAAACATCCTGTAAAACGATACCCACATGACTTCTTAACGATTTCAGGGTGAAATCTCGAATAGGTTTATCATCCAAACATATTTCTCCAGCATCATATTCATAAAAACGAGATAATAAGTTGATTAAGGTTGATTTTCCTGCTCCCGTAGCCCCGACAATGGCAATTTTTTCACCAGGTTGGATTTCGAGATTGATACCATTAATAACTTCCTCCCCCTTCAAATAGGAAAACCTCAGGTTTTTAATTGAAATTTTGCCTTGAATATTCTTGGGGTTTTCAGTGCCAGAGTCGTTAATTTTACTGTCAGTTGCAGTGATTTTAAAAATACGTTCAGCCGCGACCATTCCCATCTGTAGCGTATTGAATTTATCAGCAATATGACGTAAAGGACGAAATAACATCTGAGACATTTGAATGAACAGAAAAATGGTTCCTAGAGAAATCGTTCCTCCTACTGCTACATTAAGACCGCCAAACCAAACCAATAGCCCAAGGGTAATTGATGAGGCAATTTCTGCTACTGGAAAGAAAATTGAATTGTACCAAACTGTCTTCAACCATGCTTTTTTATGTTTTTCATTGATGGCTATAAAGTTTTGGTATTCGATTTTTTCACGGTGAAACAGTTGAACGATTTGCATTCCTGTCAGTCGTTCCTGAATGAATGAATTTAGATTGGCAACTTGAAGTCTAACTTCCTCAAATGCTGTCTTCATTGATTTTTGAAAAAGTCGAGTGGCATACACGATCAAGGGAAGAATAGAAAACACTATTAATGAAAGTTTCCAGTTGATGAAAAGCATGATTAAGGTTACCACAGCCATTTTTAATAAATCAGCGATAATCATAAATAAACCCTGAGAAAAAATACTTGCGATGGTTTCAATATCATTTACAGCTCTTGTTACCAAACGACCAACAGCGGATTTGTCGAAATAAGCCATTTTAAAGCTTATTATTTTTTGGTACAAAAATACTCTCAAGTCTCTAATGACATTTTGACCTAACCAGTTGGCGAAATAGACAAATAAGAATTGAAAAACAACCTCAGCCATCAAAGTGATGAGCATCATTGAAATGATAAAAACCATCCCATTGTAGTCCTTTATTCTAATATAATCATCAACTGCAACCTTAAGTAAATAGGGGGTCAAAGCTGAAAATCCCGAGACCAAAATGGCCGCTAACATTACAAAATAGTAGAATTTTTTGTAAGGTTTTACGTAAACCATCAGTTTTGAAAACAACCTGAGATCAAATATGTTTCCCTTTTGCTTTTCCATCATTTAGTATAAATGTCATTAGGGTAGCTTATATGGGTCAGAAAAAGTCCCTTGGCAGGTACAGAAAAGCCTGCGCTACTCCTGTCTTTACTCTCTATAACCAGCTTTAAATCTTCAAGTGGTCTCTTTTCTAAACCAATTTCTAATAATGTTCCCACAATTGCTCGTACCATGTTTCTCAAAAAGCGATTGGCAGTAATGGAAAAAACCATTTGATTTTTCTGTAATTGCCATGATGCACACTTAATATTACAAAGAAAAGTTTTTACATCGGTATTTGTCCTTGAAAAGCATTGAAAATCTTTATAGTCTAGTAAAATTTTAGCCGCTTCGTTCATCAAAGCAAGATCAGGCGCTTTTTTTAAATAATAGTGATAAGGGTGATTGAAGGGATCTTTTACGGTCGAAATGTAGTATTCATAGGACCGATCAATGGCATCGAATCGCGCGTGAGCATCTTTTTTGACCGCTTTTAATGCAATGATATTAATGGCTAAAGGCAGATAGCTATTAAGCAAAAAAACCAACTCGTTATATTTTTCTTCATCCATATAAGCATCAAAGTGAGCAAACATTTGCTTTGCATGAACTCCAGTGTCTGTTCTTCCAGCACCTGTAATTGATATTTCCTGATTTAGTAATTTCCGCAATGATTCTTCAAGAACCTCTTGAACACTAGACGCATTGGGTTGCCGCTGCCAGCCGTGATAGGCTGAACCGTCATAGGAAAATTCAATAAAATAACGTTGAGTTTTCATTTTTTTGTCCAACAAAGATATTGCTTTTGATTGTCATTATTACTCAGGTCAATCAGGTCAAATTTTTAAAATATCTTTGATATAAGTTTCAAGATAAATCCTTTGAAAAAAATCCTTTTAATGTCGGACACTCACGGTCATTTAGACCAGAAAATCATTAAATATGTTGATTGGGCGGATGAGGTATGGCATGCGGGAGATATTGGTACAGTTCGGGTAACTGATGCGTTATCTAAACTTAAACCCGTCAAGGCAGTGTATGGGAATATCGATGGGCACGCCTTGAGATCACAGTTTAATGAGAATTTAGTCTTCCATTGTGAGGGTGTTAAAGTATTTATTACTCATATTGGTGGCTATCCAGGCAGATACAATACAAGGGTAAAAAAAATACTTTTTGAGGAAAAACCACAACTTTATATTTGCGGGCATTCACATATATTAAAAGTTATCCAAGATAAAAAGATGAACTTGCTACATATGAATCCTGGTGCATGTGGTGTTCAGGGGTTTCATAAGATCAAAACCCTACTCAGGTTTACGATTGATAAACAAAAAATTGACGGTTTAGAAGTTATAGAACTCGGGGAGCGTGGAAAACTCACCTCAAACGATCAACAGACCTGATCAATTCTTCATCTTTGTTAATGCTCCGTGAAGCCATAAGAATTGATATTATAGAGATAATTGGGAGCACAAACCATTTAAAAGTTTCTCCTTCCAATTGATCCTGTGACATAAGATAAATCAGTCCTGCTAAAAAAATGGAATGAATTAAAAGGTTTAGTTTATTGCAACGCAACTGTAACTTTCTATTTTTAAATAAAAAAACAGTTAACATACTTACCATGAAAGCCAAAGTCAAATAAGAGATAACCATGTTTTCTATTAATAAAGAATCAAAAATAGTTTGGGTAAGTTTTGGGAATATAAAATAACTTAACCCACAAAAAAGGGCAACTAGTAAAAGATAAATTGTTTGAATACGCTGAATCATGGGAAGCTCCGTTTACTTTAAGTTTTTTTTTAAAAAAAGTTAAATTATAAATAAAATTTGTAATATTGCTGCGGAAGGGATGTAATCCTCATCCTTCACTTATCATTATATTTTTGTTTACACACTTTTTTATCATCACCTCTTCGAATGTACGAAATAGCAACGCTTAAAAGCAAAAAACTACCTGAATTGCAAGAGATTGCAAAAAAATTGAACGTCAAAAGAATTGCTGGACTAAAAAAATTAGAACTGATTTATCAGATCATAGATACTGTTGCAGCTACACCTGTTGAGGCAGAACCAGCAAAACCAGAGATAAAGATTGCGTCAACAGTTGAAAAAAAGAAGGTTGACAACAATCAAAATCAACCCTCTAAAGAAAATAACAATTCAGAGCAAAAGGTAGAGAATAAAAAAGACCCTAAGGAAAATAATCACCACAAGCACGACAATAAGCAGAACGGCAAATTCAACAATCAAAAAAGGAAAAAAGACCACCAAGAAGTAAATCATAATAGGGATAATAGAAACCGATACCGGGAACCAGATTTTGAATTTCAAGGAATTATCGATACCGAAGGTGTTCTTGAAATGATGCCTGAGGGTTATGGTTTTCTTCGCTCATCAGACTTTAACTACCTATCCTCCCCAGATGATGTTTATGTTTCTCAATCCCAGATAAGATTATTTGGGTTAAAAACTGGAGATACTGTTTTGGGAACAGTAAGACCACCAAAAGAAGGAGAAAAATACTTCCCTCTTATTAAGGTTAATAAAATCAATGGCTTAGACCCAAAAGTAGTAAGGGATAGGGTTTCATTCGAGCATCTCACTCCCCTATTTCCCCAAGAAAAATTTAATATCGCTGAAAAGCAGAATACGGTTTCAACCAGAATTATCGATTTATTTTCACCATTGGGTAAAGGTCAGAGGGGAATGATCGTCTCACAGCCAAAAACCGGTAAAACAATGTTGCTCAAGGACATTGCCAATGCAATTGCTGCCAATCATCCAGAAGTATATCAATTAATCCTTTTGATTGATGAAAGACCTGAGGAGGTGACAGACATGCAGCGAAATGTTGATGGGGAAGTTGTTGCTTCAACCTTTGACGAGCCAGCAGACCGACACGTAAAAGTAGCCAACATTGTTTTGGAAAAAGCAAAGAGAATGGTAGAATGCGGCCATGATGTTGTCATACTACTTGATTCAATCACTCGTTTAGCTAGAGCATACAATACCGTTCAGCCAGCTTCAGGGAAAATCCTTAGTGGTGGTGTAGATGCCAATGCACTTCACAAACCAAAAAGATTTTTTGGAGCAGCTCGAAATATTGAGGGCGGTGGATCACTTTCTATTATTGCAACCGCGCTTACAGAAACTGGTTCAAAAATGGATGAAGTAATCTTTGAAGAGTTTAAAGGAACTGGAAATATGGAACTTCAGTTGGACAGAAGAATTGCAAACAGAAGAATTTTTCCTGCTATTGACCTGATTTCATCCAGTACTCGAAGAGATGATATGTTATTGGATGAGAACACTATTCAGCGTATGTGGATTATGAGAAAGTATCTAGCAGACATGAACCCTGTTGAAGCAATGGAATTTATCAATAACCGTTTTATCAAAACCAAAAACAATGAGGAATTCCTAATCTCAATGAATTCCTAGTAAAAAAAAAGCTTTCCAAAAGGAAAGCTCTTCACTTCATTTGTTTGTTTGATTACAGCGAAGCTACGAAGCTAGCTAGCTTAGACTTTATATTAGCAGCCTTATTGGCATGAATAATATTTTTCTTAGCCAATTTATCTACCATTGAAACAACATCAGGAAACTGTTTTTGAGCTTCTTTTTTGCTGGTAGTACCTCTCAACTTGCGGATAGCGTTACGAGTTGTTTTGTGTTGAAACCTATTTCGTAAACGCTTCTTGTCGTTAGAGCGAATTCTTTTTAATGCGGATTTATGATTTGCCATATACTTTTTTTAAATCTTGTAGCCCGTAGGGGAGTCGAACCCCTCTTTCCAGGATGAAAACCTGGCGTCCTAACCGATAGACGAACGGGCCAATATTTT
>CAJWGK010000039.1 GCA_913030895.1 uncultured Flavobacteriaceae bacterium
ACAATTTTTTTTTAATCGTAAAAGTTTTATAAATGAATTATCTTGGTTTAAAATATGCTTAATGAATGGCCAATCTTTCCATAAAGTTCTTCTTGAAAAATTTGGATTTGAACCCACTGAATCCCAAGAGATTGGCTTTAGAAAAATAGCGAAATACCTGACAGATTCGGATAAAAATGAGATGCTTTTGATCAAAGGTTATGCTGGAACCGGCAAAACGACATTGATTGGACATTTGGTCAAACATTTAAGTTGGATAAAAAAGAAATCTGTTTTGCTTGCACCTACAGGTCGTGCGGCAAAGGTATTATCTTCCTATGCTGGCAAAGCGGCTTTTACAATTCACAAAAAAATATACTTTCCTAAATCAGACAATTCCGGGGTTGGCGTTCAGTTTACCTTAAAAGAAAATAAACACACTAACACTGTCTTCATTGTTGATGAGTCCTCTATGATTGGAGACGATCGACAACAGAGCAAATTTTTCGAAAATGGTTCTTTATTAAATGATTTGGTTCATTACGTTACCAATGGAGAGAACTGTCAATTAATTTTTGTTGGAGATACCGCCCAGTTGCCCCCAGTTCACCTTAGTCTGAGTCCAGCTTTAAGCGAAGAAGAGCTTGAGCTTCAATTCAACTGTGAAATTCACAATGTATTATTAGAAGATGTCGTCCGTCAACAGGCAGCATCTGGTATTTTATTTAATGCCACTCAAATTCGAGAATTGCTTTTGGCAGAAAACTATGACGGGTTCAAGTTTCAATTGAATGGATTCAAAGATGTGATTAGGATTCAAGAAGGGAATGAGTTTTTGGAATTATTAGAAAATGCTCTGAATGAAGATGGTATAGATCAGACTGTTTTGATTGTCCGTTCAAATAAAGGAGCTAATCTATACAACAAAAGTATTCGGGAGCGGATACTTTTTTTGGAGTCTGATCTTTCTGTTGGCGATCAATTAATGGTGGTAAAGAATAATTATTTTTGGCTAGGTGCCGATTCCCAACCTGGATTTATTGCTAACGGTGATGTAATTCGCATTAATCGCATCCAAAAGTACGTAGATCGCTATGACATGAAGTTTGCTGAGGTCAATGTCCAAATGGTAGATTATCCTGATGAACCATCCTTTGATACGGTTTTATTACTTAATACCTTAAGTACGGAAACAGCTAATTTAAGCTATGAGCAATCTCAATTGTTATACCAAAAGGTGGCACAAGATCATGCGCATGAAAAATCGAAATACAAACGCTTCTTAAAAGTCAAAACGGATCCTTATTTCAACGCACTACAAGTCAAATATTCTTATGCGATTACCTGCCATAAGTCACAGGGTGGGCAATGGAAAAATGTCTTTGTAGAACAACCCTATCTTCCCGATGGTACCAATCAAGATTATTTTAGGTGGTTGTATACTGCTATGACCAGAGCCAAGGAAAAATTATTCCTAATTGGTTTTAACAAGGATAATTTTACGTAGTTACTGTTTTATGTCGTTTTTATCGATCACTATAAATTCTAAATTTTTTATTAAGCCTACTCCAAATAGCTTGTAGAATAATTTCTAACGATTATTTCTCATCTTTGCACAGATGAAAGTAGTTTCAATAATCCCTGCCCGTTATGAGTCTCAACGCTTCCCTGCTAAGCTAATGCAACAATTGGGTAAAAAGACGGTGATTCTTAGTACTTATGAAAACGTGGTGGCTACTGGGCTTTTTGATGCGGTTGTAGTGGCTACGGATAGCGATATAATCTACAATGAAATTTCAGAAAATGGAGGAAAAGTGGTGATGACCAAAAGCACCCATCAATGTGGTAGTGACCGAATTGCTGAGGCAGTGAAGGGTATGGAAGCCGATGTTGTAATCAATGTTCAAGGAGATGAACCTTTTGTCGATGGGGAAAGTTTAAAAAATCTTATTGAAGTATTTAAAAATGATCATGACCACGAAATCGCACTGGCTTCTCTAATGACAAGATTAAATGGCAAGGAGGAAATACAAAATCCAAGTAATGTAAAGGTTATTGTGGATTTAAATAATTTTGCGCTCTATTTCTCCCGAGCGGCGATACCCCATGATCGCGATGGTGATCTACCAACCAATTACCATAAACATATTGGGGTTTATGCCTTTAGAAAAAATGCTTTACTCGAATTTAGTCAACAAGAAATTACCCCGCTCGAGGCAGCAGAAAAAATTGAGTGTATTCGCTATCTTGAACATGGTAAGAAACTTAAAATGGTCTATACTGACCGCATTAATTTTGGAATAGATACGCCCGAAGACCTTCAACGGGCGAAAGCTCATCTCAAAAAAATAAACTCCAAATGATGTCATGGCTGGCAAAATTAATCTTCCTCCGGTTGATGGGTTGGAAGTTAGTTGGTGATTTCCCAACTTTAAATAAATTTATAGTGGCAGTAGTTCCGCATACCAGAAACTTTGATTTTATAGTGGGAGTATTAACCCGTGCTGTTTTGAATGAAGAAATAAATTATGTGGGTAAAAAAGAATTGTTTAATCCTTTTACTGGATGGTTTTTTACTGCAATGGGCGGTGCTCCAATCAATCGTGGCACTAATGAAAACAAAGTAAATGCTATAGCAGATGTTTTTAATAAACGGAATCGTTTTCGACTAGCGATTGCACCAGAGGGTACTCGCAAGAGGGTGGAGCGTTGGAGAACAGGGTTTTATTATATAGCACTCAAAGCCAATGTACCCATTCTGTTGGTTAATTTTAATTACCAACTTAAAAAAGTTTCTTTCCTTAAACTGTTTTACCCTACTGGTGATTTAAAAAAAGATCTCGCTGTAATGGATGAGTATTTTGACAAGGCAATGCAATCGAAGTCTTGAATGATCACCAACCGTGAAATTTTATTGGTAAAGATAAATGGTAAGTAAGTCCTAAAAATACCTTTTCTACCTACTGTAATTTGTTTTTATTCTTGAATATCCAGCCCATGATATACATTTTGAACATCGTCATCCTCTTCGAGCTTTTCAATTAGTTTTAGAACATCCATTTGTTGTTCAGTAGTAATTTGTTTTGTGACTTGAGGAATTCTCTCAAAACCTGAAGAGAGAATTTCTAAAGAACGATTTTCAAGTTCTTTTTGAATAGCTCCAAAGTTTTCAAAAGGAGCATATAGCAAAACACCATCTTCGTCCTCAAATACTTCCTCGACACCAAAATCAATGAATTCCAGCTCTATTACCTCAACATCCACGCCATCGTTTGGTATTCTAAAGTTACAGGTATGATCAAACATAAACTCCACAGACCCAGAGGTTCCCAAATTACCATTACATTTGTTAAAATAGCTTCTTACGTTGGCAACCGTTCTATTATTATTATCCGTAGCTGTTTCTACCAAAACTGCTATACCATGGGGGGCATAACCCTCAAACAAAACTTCCTTGTAGCTTTCTGTGTTTTTATCAGATGCTTTTTTAATGGCGCGCTCTATATTGTCCTTGGGCATGTTGGCAGCCTTAGCGTTTTGCATTACGGCACGCAGTCTAGAATTATTGTCTGGATCAGGACCACCTTCTTTTACAGCCATCACAATATCTTTGCCAATTCTGGTGAAAGTTTTGGCCATTGCCGACCAACGTTTCATTTTTCTGGCTTTCCTAAATTCAAAGGCTCTACCCATAATTCTGATTTTACTTTTGCAAATATAAAATTTTAAAAACCCTTTTTTATCAAGGTAAGATCATCTAACACTTCAGAATAAGAAAAAAGTAAATTCGAGGGTAGTTTGTTTTCTTTTGCTAATACCGCCAAATATCGCATTTGATTGGTGGTGAAAACTTGTTTGAAAACTGCTTTTTTATGATACCTTCTTTGGATTAAGAGTTTGATAAAATCAAAATGATGAATTAAATCGGTGCTACCCAAATGATATATTCCAGTAAGTTGTTGATTGATGATGTAATGAATTTGTTGGCTGAGCCTTATGTCATTATTGACATTGATAATGGTATTGGGGAAAACCTCAATGGGGATATCGTTCTCTATGGCTTGATCCAGTTCGAAAATACGCGGGGAGTTATTCCCGAATATCATCGGGAGCCTTGCCAATACATATTTGGCTGTGGGCAGGCGTAGTAAATCATTTTCAATCTTAATTTTGAATCTTCCGTAGACGCTTTCAGAAAGTGTTTTATCGTATTCGTAAGAGGGGAAATGCTCGAAGGTATCAAATGCATTTGCAGAGGATAAAAAAAGTAAGCGACAATTGGATTTTTCTATCAAATCAATTAAGAATTGATGGGTTTCAATTAGAGCCTCAAAAGGACCTCTGAGGGTAGAGATAATCAGTTTGGGTTTTACTTGTTTGATGATTTCCTCAAGGCCACCCTCTTCGACATCAAAGTGATAGAAATGATGATTATTTCCGAAACCTTTTTTGGTGAAATAGGTTCCAAAGGTATCATAGTAGGAATTCAATTCCTTATACAGGGCATTTCCGATAAATCCACTCGCACCGAGAATTAAAATTCTTTTCAATTAGAACTAAGTTTTATTGATATAGAAAGGGGGGCTGATAACTGTACAAGGAATAAATTTGTCTCTGATCTGAATTAATAGTTTATTTCTAACTTTTGAAAAATCGGAGTTTACATAACCCATGCCGATTCCTTTATTCAGCGAGGGGGATTGAGTTCCAGAGGTCACTACTCCAATAGGATTTTCTTTTAGATCAAAAATAAAATAACCCGAACGGGGAATCCCCCTGGTGTCCATCTCAAAGCCTACTAGTTTTTGATCAGTTCCGTTTTCGATAGCTTCTTGGTGAACATTATAATTTATAAAGGCAGTTTTTGGGCGGGTTACCCAATTTAATCCAGCACTGATCGGAGAGGTGCTTTCGTTAATTTCGTTACCATATAAGCAATAGCCCATCTCTAAACGCAAGGTGTCTCTTGCGGCTAAGCCAACAGGTAAAATTCCAAAAGCATCTCCTGCTTTCATAATCTGTTCCCATATGATTTTTGCATATTTAGGATCAAAATAAATTTCTATTCCGCCAGATCCAGTGTAGCCTGTAGTGGCAACTAAAACGTTTTTACACCCGCCAAAAGTAGTGGTGATGTGACAGTAGTTTTTAAGTGTTTTTAGGTCGAAATCGCAAAGTGATTGCATGGCCTCTCGTGCTTTGGGACCTTGAATTGCAAGAAGAGCTGTTGTTGCTGAAATGTCTTTAATTTCTGCCTTAAAATTTTTGTTGTGTTTGCTGATCCATTGCCAGTCTTTATCAATATTAGCTGCATTGACAACCAATAGGTATTTCTCGTCATTCAGTTGGTAAACAATCAAGTCATCGACAACACCATTAGTTTCATTGGGTAGGTAATTGTATTGAGCCTTTCCAGGATAGAGCTTTGCAATATCATTACTGCATATGTATTGTAAAAGGTCATATGCATTGGGACCTTCAACGATAAATTCACCCATATGAGATACATCAAATACACCCAGATGCTCCCTAACTGCCATATGTTCTTGTTTGACTCCACTATATTGAATGGGCATTCGATATCCTCCAAATAAGGCCATTTTAGCATTTAGATTTGTATGGATATCAAAAAACGGAGTGTATTTCATAACAATATTTAGACAAAAATATTACATTTAACTTATATGTAGAATCATTTTTATGTCGAATAATCCCTTGAATTTTAACAACATGAAAAATACTTATTTAATACTCTGCCTGGCTTTTCTACAATTGCTCCAAAGTCAAAACTCTAAGCTTTCACCGGAATTTTATCAAGACAAAAGGAAAGATTTCAGAATGAAAATGCCAGAAAACAGTGTGGCTGTTCTCTTTAGTGCACCCATAAGGAACCGAGCTAATGATGTGGATTATGTTTTTCACCAAGATCCAAATTTTTTCTATTTAACCGGATGGCACCAACCGCATTCGGTATTGATCATTTATAAAGATCCACAATTTGATGAAAATGGGAGTTTTAACGAAAAAATTTACATTTTAGAGCGTGATGAATATAAGGAGCTCTGGAATGGAAAGCGCTTTAGTATAGAAGCAGTAAGACAACTTGGTTTTCATAGGGTAACCACAAGAAATCAATTTAAGGCGGATGTTGCCAATTTAAGTAAGTATGACAAAGTATTGATGTTTGGATTTAATAACGATATTCGTGATTTAGAAGGTGACCCTTATGATTTATTTGATTTAAAAGCAGCATTTAAGGAAGCCATTAATTTTCCAACACAATTTAATGGTGATCTCTATGCTGTCTATCAACATATTTTAAAAGCAGATGAAGAACATATCGAAAGTGTGCGGGAGGAAGTCAAAGCACATGTTGAATTAGACAGTATGCTTTTGGATGATGAAATTGTAAAACAATTTTTAGCATACCCAAATACTGATTTTTATTCCGAGGTAAAGACAAAAACTGCCTTTGCATTAAGAAATTACAATTTTGACTTAGAGGTTTTGCCTAAGTTAATGAAGGATATGAGAGAGATTAAAAGCGATGAAGAAATTGATTTACTTAAAAAAGCGGTTGCAATATCAGTCATTGGACAAATAGAGGTCATGAAGGCGATGCATCCTGAAATGACAGAAAGAGAAATTCAGGGAATACACGAGTTTGTCTATCGAAAGTATGGAGCTGCGGATGAGGGCTATCCCTCTATTGTTGGAGCAGGAGAGAATAGTTGTGTTTTACACTATATAGAAAACGAAAAAAAGGAAATTGATAACCAGTTGGTTTTGATGGATCTAGGGGCAGAGTTTTATGGTTTTACTGCCGATGTAACAAGAACGATACCCGCCAACGGAATCTACAGCTTGGAGCAAAGGGCACTATATGAAATTGTCTATGAAGCACAAGAAAAATCAATTCAGGCTGCTTTGGTGGGAACGAGTTTTCGGTCACTTTTTGAATTGTCTTATGCTATTGTCGCAGATGGGCTATTGCGTTTGGGGATAATCAAAGACGTTTCGGAAGCACGAAGTTATTATCCTCATGGACTTTCACACCACATTGGACTGGATGTTCATGATCCCGGTAATTATGTTGATTTGGCGCCAAATATGGTCGTCACAATTGAACCTGGAATTTACATTCCTGAAGGAAGTCCTTGCGATTCCAAGTGGTGGAACATTGGTATCAGAATTGAAGATGACATTCTTATAACCGAAAAAGGACCATTAAATCTTTCGGCTGGTGCTCCAAGAAAATGGGAAGAAATAGAATTAATGATGAAACAAGAAAGTGTTCTAGATGATTTTATTTTACCAGAAATTGAAACATTAATCCAGTAAATAGGATTTGAGGTCGCGATAATCTCGAATCGAAATACTTTCCTTTTCTTTTGATAACGTTTCTTTTAATCGCTCAGGAACTGGAACTTTCAATTTCAAGGTTTTTTCAACCGTATCAATGAATTTAATTGGATGAGCAGTTTCCAAAAATACCCCATAAAGGTCCTCGGCATGTTGGTGTAAATATTCTTTTAATCCCAAATAACCAACTGCTCCATGAGGGTCTGCAACATACTTTTTCTCGGCGTATATTTCTTTTAACGCTTTTTTGGTTTGATCATCAGTATAAGCATAACCCGAAAGGTTTTTCTTCATTCTAAAAAGATCGTTATTGAAGATTTTTTGAATCCTAATAAAATTACTTGGATTACCTACATCCATAGCGTTTGAAATTGTCTGGACAGTAGGCATTGGGTCGTAACTTCCTGTATCTAAATATCTTGGTACAGAATCATTGACATTCGTACTAGCGATAAAGTGAGCTATAGGGAGTCCCATTTGTTGCCCCATTATTCCAGCGCAGATATTACCAAAATTTCCGCTTGGCACGGAGAAAACGAGCTTTTTATTTTTGTGTTTTAATGCGCGATAGGCTATGAAATAATAAAACATTTGAGGAAGCCACCTTGCGACATTTATCGAATTGGCAGAGGTAAGCTGTATCGATGCTAAACTATTATCGAGAAAAGCTGTTTTTACCATTTCTTGACAATCGTCAAAAACGCCATCGACTTCAAGTGCGGTAATGTTTTGTCCAAGTGTAGTAAGTTGTTTTTCTTGAATATCGCTAACCTTTCCTTTTGGATAAAGGATAACCACATTAACACCCTCAACCCCTAGAAAACCATTGGCAACTGCACCTCCAGTATCTCCCGAGGTGGCTACTAAAACAGTTATTTTTTTATTGGCTCCCTTATTAAAATGACCCAATGCTCTTGCCATGAATCGCGCTCCAACATCTTTAAACGCTAGGGTAGGTCCTTGAAAAAGTTCTAGAGCAGCAATATTATCTGTAATCTCTATCAAAGGAAATTCGAAATCCAATGTTTCTGTAACGATTTCCTTTAATTTTTTCTTATTGATTTGTTTACCAACAAAAGGCTTGATGACTTTGTAAGCCATCTGTGGGATGCTCATACCCTCAATACGATCAAAAAATCTCTTCGGCAGGGTTGGTATTTTTTCGGGAAAATACAAACCACGATCAGGTGCTAATCCTCTAATGACAGCATCGCTAAATGAGGTGTTTTTTGTGTTATGGTTAAGACTGAAGTACTTCATTAATCAGATATAATTTTTATTCCTTGATTGTTAATTGCTGATACATGAATTTCGAAATCAATACCCAATTGTTCTATTTTACTTTTCATTGCCTCAGCAATATTGTTAGAGGTATCGACTCCTTTTGCCAATGCATACACCGAAGGTCCTGATCCAGAAATACCAAAACCGAGCGCTCCTGCATTTAAAACGGCTTTTTTAATTGTTTCAAATTCAGGAATTAACAACGACCGCATAGGCTCAACAATTTCATCGACCAAACTTCTGGACATCAAACCGTAGTCTTCTGTATAGAGTGCACTGATAAAAGCTGCTAAATTTCCCCATTGGGTAATGGCTTTTTTCAAGGTGACATTATTTTTTAATATCTCTCTAGCATGCATGGTTTTTAATTCAATTTTTGGATGTAGTACAACTGCCATTAATTCACTGGGGGACGGGAGTTTGATCACATCGACAGGATTGATACTTCTGACCAATGTAAAACCGCCCAACAATACTGGAGCAACATTGTCTGCATGGGCAGAACCACTAGCAACACTTTCTCCTTCCATCGCAAACTGAATTAAATCATGCGTGTTGTAAGGTTTTCCCAATAATTCGTTGATTCCAAAAACAGCTCCAGCAGCACTTGCAGCACTACTGCCAATGCCACTTCCTGCCTTGATTTTTTTATATATTTCAATTTCGAAGCCACAATTGGCAGGATGCTTTGCCAACATGGCTTGAGCTGCAACTCCAGCAACGTTTCTTTTGACATCAAGCGGTAAGTCTTGCCCTTCAATTTTAGTAATTTTTACACCTTGCTTATCGGTCATACGAATAACCATTTCGTCTCCAACCGGTGCTAGACAAAAGCCTAGTACGTCGAAGCCGCAGGAAACGTTAGCCACACTTGCAGGGGTAAAAATTCTAATTTCTTTCATTTACTGTTTTCCTATTCTAATTATATCAGCAAAAATACCTGAAGCAGTAACATCTGCTCCAGCACCAGCACCTTTAACGATTAAGGGCTGATCTTTATATCGATTTGTATAAAAAAGAATGATATTATCACTTCCCTCAAGGTTGTAAAAATCGTGACCAGCCTTTACCAATTGTATACCCACTTTGGCTTTTCCATTTTCTAATTGGGCTACATATTTCATTTTGGCACCTTCGCGTTCTGCTTTTTCTAACATTTGATCGAAATGATCACTGAACTTAATTAAAGATTCGAAAAAGGATTTATTGTCCTTAGTTGCCAGACAAGCTTCCGGAAGAAAGGACTCGTTTTCTATCTCATCAAGTTCGATATTCATACCACTCTCCCGTGCTAAAATCAATATTTTTCTGGCAACATCTATACCACTGAGATCTATTTTTGGATCAGGTTCTGTGTAGCCCTCTTTTTGGGCTTGTAAAACGACGTCGTGAAAGGAACTTCCTTTTTTGAAGTTGTTAAATACAAAATTTAGACTACCAGACAATACAGCTTGAATTTTTATGATTTGATCACCAGAAGCAATTAAATTGTTGAGGGTGTCAATAATTGGTAATCCAGCACCTACATTGGTTTCAAATAAATAAGGGCTACCAAACTTTCTGGATATTCTCTTGAGATTTAAGTAGTTTTTTAATTCGTCTGCTGCAGCGATTTTGTTACACGTTACCACGCCAATATTATTGTTCAAATACCTAGCGTATTCTTTGGCAATGGTTTCATTGGCGGTATTGTCAACAAAAATACTATTGCGAAGGTTTAATTTATTTACATGTTCAAAAAATAAGTCCCTGTTTGCTTTAATATCACTCTTTTCAAGGGACTCCTTCCAATTGCTCAGATTCATTTTCTTTTCTCCTAGAATCATTTTTCTGGAGTTGGAAATTGCTATGACACGAACTTTTAATCTTAAATTTTCAATGAGGTAGTCAGTTTGTTTCTCAATTTGTTCCAAAAGTTTACTACCTACATTTCCGACACCGGTAATAAATAGATTGAGTTCTTTAACCTGTGCCTCAAAAAAGCTTTCATGCAGCGTGTTGATTGCTTTAGTTACGTTTATCTTATCGATTATAATAGAAATATTTCTTTCAGAAGCACCTTGGGCAATGGCTCTGATATTAATGTTGTTGGCTCCTAAACTACTAAACAGTTTACCGCTGATACCTTGATGATCTTTCATTTTTTCACCTACTACTGCAATATTGACCATATCGCTTTCAATTTTAGCAGGCGCCACCTTGTTAAGTGAAATTTCGAAGGCAAATTTTTCATCAATTGCTTTCTTGGCTAATGCCGATTCTTCCTCTTTAACTCCAATACAGATGGAATGTTCTGAGGAAGCTTGCGTGATCATAATCACATTAATGTGTTCATCTGAAAGCGCCTCAAACAACCGTTTTGAAAAACCAGTGATTCCGATCATTCCACTTCCTTCAAGATTGATCATCGCCACATTGTCGATATGACTAATTCCTTTAACAATTTCACCATTCTCCAATATCTCCGAGTTGTCAATTTTTGTTCCAGGGTCTTCAGGAGCGAAGGTGTTTTTTATCAGTATAGGGACATTTTTTTGAATAATGGGCTGAAGTGTGGGTGGATAAATGACTTTAGCGCCAAAATGAGACAACTCCATCGCTTCGTAATAGCTCAATTTTTCAATAGGCTTAGCTTGAACAACGATTTTAGGATGCGCAGTGTACATTCCACTAACATCTGTCCAAATCTCAAATAGGTCTGCTTCAATGGTGCTAGCAATTATTGCAGCCGAATAGTCCGAACCGCCTCTTCCCAAGGTTGTTGTTTCCCCATTTTTGTTACTTGCGATAAAACCAGGCACGATTGTAACCTGAGCATCGTTATCACTGAAATAGCTTTTAATTTGTTGTTCTGTGACCAAATCATCCACAATTTCTATTCCACCATGAGTTTCGGTTTGAATTAATTCCCTTGCATCTTTTAATACTGAATTAATACCGTTGTATTTAAAAATTTCATGGATGATATGACTGGACAAAATCTCTCCATATGATGCGATTGTGGCATTGTTTTTAACGGTCACCTCTTCCAAAAGGAAAATAGCGTCCAGACGGGATTCCAATGCATTAATGTGTTTTTTTAGAAAACTAATAATAGCACTTTGGTTTTGAATTGGAATGCATTTTTTAATCGGTTCTAAATGACGTTTTTCAATTTCAGTCAGGTTGTTTTTGAAATGCTCTTTTCTAGACTGTGCAAGAGCAAGCATTTCCATCAATAGATCAGTTACTCCACCCAAGGCGGATACGACAACTACAACGGGCTGGTCTTGTTTTTTTATAATTTCGAGAACATTCGTCAGGCTTTTGGAATTTGCAACTGAAGTTCCCCCAAATTTTAAAACTTTCATTTTATTTAATCTTTTTTAGTACAACCTTAAAAAGGAAGGACTGATTAATATAAGGTTTTTTAAAATTTTTGATTGAAAATCAATGATTTGAAGACATACGGTCATACGGTTATATGTTATGAAATACCCCCCAAGGGGTAGTCATAGTAAATGTTACTAATGTTGTAACAGTAACCATTGTCTGTGAGACTGAGAGATTGTTCTTGATATTTAAGACCTTTTCAAACATTTGACAAAAATATTATAAAACGATCAGCTTTAAAATTATTTAGCTATAATTTTAATAACCTTCAAATAATGACCAATAAAAAAGCTTCCTGTTTAGGAAGCTTTTTTTAATTATTTATCTTTTTCTAAGATGGAATTTTGAAATGTAATGCCTCTTCACCGTTCTTGTAGTCGAGCTCAACCACATCTCCTTCTTCGATTTGATTATTTACTACCTGCTCAGCAAGAAGATCCTCAATATATTTTTGAATAGCTCTATTTAGTGGTCTAGCACCGTATTTTTTATCAAAACCTTTTTCACTAATGAAGGCCTTTGCTTCTTTAGATAGAGTAACCTTGTAGCCTAATTTCTCAACCCTATCAATTAATTTTTTGAGTTCGATCTCAACAATTTTATCGATATCAGCTTTTTCAAGCGCGTTGAAGATGATCACATCATCAATACGATTTAGAAACTCAGGTGCAAATGTTTTTTTCAATGCGCCTTGGATGACATTTTTCTCAATTTCAGTGGCTTGAGACTTTAAGGTGGAAGTTTCAAAACCGACACCAGTTCCAAAGTCTTTTACTTGTCTTGCTCCAATATTAGAGGTCATGATAATGATGGTGTTTTGAAAATTGATTTTTCTACCGAGACTGTCGGTTAAAAATCCATCATCAAGTACCTGCAATAACATGTTAAATACATCTGGATGTGCTTTTTCGACTTCATCCAAAAGGATTACGGAATAGGGTCTTCTCCTTACCTTTTCACTAAGCTGACCACCTTCTTCGTATCCTACGTATCCTGGAGGTGCACCAATTAGGCGAGAAATGGCAAATTTCTCCATGTATTCGCTCATATCAATTCTAATGAGGTTTTCCTCTGAATCAAATATTTCTTTTGCTAAAATCTTTGCCAATTGGGTTTTACCAACACCAGTTTGACCCAAGAATATGAATGAACCAATAGGTTTATCTGGATCCTTGAGCCCAGCACGATTTCTTTGGATAGCTTTCACAACTTTCTCAACCGCTTCTTTTTGGCCGATAATCTTATCACTAATTTTATCGGTCAAGTGAGCAAGTTTGTTCTTCTCACTTTTAACGATTTTGTTGACAGGGATATTGGTCATCATGGAAACGACATCAGAAATATGGACTTCATTGACCGTTACACGATTTAATTTTGACTCTTCTTGCCAGCGCTCTTGAGCTTCGAAAAGTGTTCTTTCAACTCTTTTTTCATCATCTCTGAGTTTAGCTGCTTCTTCATACTTCTGCTTTTTAACAACAGAGTTCTTGAGTTCTTTAACTTTTTCTAATTCTTCTTCCAGCTTAATAATTTCTTCAGGAACGTTCATGTTGTTGATGTGAACTCTCGAACCTGCCTCATCTAATGCATCAATAGCTTTATCTGGAAGATAACGATCAGTCATGTAGCGATGTGTCAACTCAGCACAAGCTTTTAATGCTTCGTCTGTATAGCTTACATTGTGATGATTCTCGTATTTGTCTTTTATATTCCTCAGGATTTCGATAGTTTCCTCCACATTGGTTTCCTCTACCAAAATTTTTTGGAAACGACGTTCTAGGGCGCCGTCTTTTTCTATATTTTGCCTGTATTCGTCAAGTGTTGTAGCTCCGATGCATTGAATTTCGCCCCGAGCTAATGCAGGTTTGAACATATTGGAAGCGTCAAGACTACCAGTAGCTCCTCCAGCACCAACAATAGTGTGAATTTCATCAATGAAAAGAATGATGTTGTCATTTTTTTCTAACTCATTCATGACCGCTTTCATTCTTTCTTCAAACTGACCGCGATATTTTGTCCCAGCGACTAAACTTGCTAGGTCAAGGGAGACAACACGTTTGCCATACAACACCCGAGACACCTTCTTTTGAATGATTCTTAAAGCTAATCCCTCAGCAATAGCAGATTTACCTACTCCTGGTTCCCCAATCAAGAGTGGATTATTTTTCTTTCTTCTGCTAAGTATTTGAGAAACACGAGCAATTTCTTTTTCTCTTCCCACTACGGGGTCGAGTTTGTTTTTTTCTGCTAATGCAGTAACATCTCTTCCAAAATTATCCAGTACAGGGGTTTTGGATTTTACATTAATCTTGGACTCAGTGGTTGGCACAAAAGGATTTTCTTTTCCAGCATCATTTTCGTCATCTTTCTCATCAGGAAAAGAGGACGAAGTTGGAAGGTCAATATAATTTTGATCATCACTTGCCAACATCAGCTTAAATTGTTCCTTAACTACATCGTAGTCAATATTAAGTTTTAATAAAAGTTTTGTAGTTGGATCATTTTCATTTCTCAAAATGCAAAGTAACAAATGCACAGTATTGATAATATCACTTTGAAAAAGCTTGGCTTCTAAAAAAGTTGTTTTTAGTGCCCTTTCGGCTTGCCTTGTCAAGTGAAGGTTCTTTTTGTTATTAATTGCACCAGAATTTTCAATGACAGCAGGGTTGAGAATTTCAACCTTTCTTCTTAGTTCCTCGAGGTCAATTTCGATAGATTTCAAAATTGATATTGCCTTTCCTCCACCGTCTCGCAAAATCCCCAACATAAGATGTTCAGTTCCAATAGAGTTGTGCCCCAATCTGAGTGCTTCCTCTTTGCTGTAGGAAATAACATCTTTTACCCTAGGTGAAAAATTATCATCCATTTTTGAAGTTTAAAGTTTCAAGTTTAAATTCAAAAAGCACTTTTAATTGCTTTTCAATAGCTAATAGACAAAAAAATAATGATTTAGCAAAATGAGTTTTATAAAAAATTTATTAGCAAAATGGAATATTATCATGTTGATAAATTCCGTAAAAAATATTGAGGAAATCCCAATAAATGATGCCCTTTAAAGTATTTTAGCTATTACACATATTAATTTTATTTAAATGGTTGACGGAGAAAAGTTAATTCCTATAAATATAGAGGATGAAATGAAGTCGGCTTACATTGATTACTCAATGTCTGTCATAGTTTCACGAGCATTACCAGATGTTCGCGATGGTTTAAAACCAGTTCACCGTAGGGTTTTATTCGGCATGCACGAGCTGGGAATAAGATCAAATACTGCCTATAAAAAATCTGCAAGAATAGTTGGAGAGGTATTGGGAAAATACCACCCTCATGGTGATAGCTCAGTATATGATACGATGGTTCGTATGGCTCAGGAATGGAGCCTAAGATATTTGCTGGTTGATGGTCAAGGAAACTTTGGATCTATTGATGGTGACAGCCCAGCTGCAATGCGTTATACCGAGGCACGGATGCGTAAGATGTCCGAAGACCTGCTCGCTGATATTGAAAAGGAAACGGTAGATCTTCAACTAAATTTTGACGATACACTAAAAGAACCAACTGTTCTTCCCACCAGAGTTCCCAATTTATTAATCAATGGCGCGTCAGGTATTGCCGTAGGTATGGCTACCAATATGCCGCCTCACAATCTTACTGAGGTCGTGGATGGCACCATTCAATACATTGATAATAGTGAGATTACAATTGATGAATTGATTCAAACAATTAAGGCACCTGATTTTCCTACTGGAGGGACAATTTATGGTTATGAAGGCGTGAAAGAAGCTTTTCTGACTGGCAGAGGAAAAATTGTGATGAGAGGCAATGCCAATATCGAGATGGTAAGGGATAAAGAGTGCATAGTTGTGACAGAAATACCTTACCAAGTCAATAAAGCAGAAATGATCAGAAAAACTGCAGAATTGGTAAATGACAAAAAAATAGAAGGTATAAGCAATATACGAGACGAGTCTGATAGGAATGGAATGCGTGTTGTCTATGTCATGAAGCGCGATGCTATACCAAATATCGTTTTAAACAAATTATATAAGTACACTGCTCTTCAATCCTCCTTTAGTGTCAATAACATTGCACTAGTAAACGGTAGACCACAGTTACTCAATCTGAAAGAGCTCATTCATTACTTTGTAGAACATCGCCATGACGTGGTGGTACGTCGTACAAAGTTCGAGTTGCGAAAAGCAGAAGAGCGTGCACACATATTAGAAGGTTTAATAATAGCCTCTGATAATATTGATGAAGTTATTGCAATTATAAGGGCCTCTGCAAATCCTGATCAAGCAAGAGAGAACCTGATATCGAAGTTTGAACTTACCGAAATTCAGGCTAAAGCAATTGTTGATATGCGCCTTCGTCAGCTCACTGGACTGGAGCAAGACAAGCTCAGATCGGAATATGACGAGCTAATCAAAACCATCGCTGACCTCAAGGACATCCTTGAGAAAAAAGATCGTAGAATGTCTATTATCAAGGAAGAATTGCTTGAAGTTAAAGAGAAATACGGAGATGAGAGGCGTTCTAAGATCGAATACGCAGGAGGAAACTTTAGTATCGAAGACATGATTCCTGATGAAAAAGTAGTCATTACCATTTCTCATTTGGGTTACATTAAGCGTACCCCTTTATCAGACTATAAAACCCAACATAGGGGTGGGGTGGGTCAAAAGGCTTCCAATACCCGTGATGAAGATTTCTTAGAGTACCTGTTTGTGGGAACTAACCACCAATACATGCTTTTCTTTACCCAAAAAGGCAAGTGTTTTTGGATGCGAGTTTATGAAATACCAGAAGGCTCCAGAATCTCAAAAGGAAGAGCGATTCAAAACTTGATCAATATTGAGCAAGACGACAGAGTGAAGGCCTTTATTTGTACGCAAGACTTGAAGGATGAAGATTATATCAATAATCATTTTGTTATCATGGCGACCAAAAAAGGTCAAGTTAAAAAAACCAGCTTGGAGCAGTATTCAAGACCCAGAGCTAATGGAATTAACGCAATCACCATTAAGGACGATGACGAACTACTTGAAGCCAAACTGACCAACGGGAACAGTCAAATATTACTGGCTGTAAAATCTGGTAAGGCCATCCGTTTTGAAGAAGGCAAAACCAGACCTATGGGAAGAGGTGCATCAGGAGTCAGAGGCATTACCTTGGCAGATAAAAATGACGAAGTAGTAGGTATGATTTCGGTTAATGATATGGACGCTAATGTATTAGTTGTCTCCGAAAACGGTTATGGAAAACGCTCAAAACTAGATGATTATCGAATGACTAATCGCGGTGGGAAAGGAGTTAAAACCATATCAGTGACTGATAAAACAGGTTCACTTGTCACCTTGAAAAATGTAACAGATGAGGACGATTTGATGATTATCAACAAATCAGGCATAGCAATTAGAATGGCTGTAGCTGATCTGAGAGTGATGGGGCGTGCCACGCAAGGGGTGAAATTAATTAACATCAAAGAGGATGATGCTATTGCTGCCGTTGCCAAAGTAATGAAAGATGATGATGATGTTGAGGACATTTCAGATATTGACACAGATGGTGGCACAATTGTTGAGTAATTCATAACAAATGTTAAATTTGCACAATTATGCTAATTACAGTTAAATTAATCTGAACTAATTCTGATGAAACGTACCATTTTATTTCTTTTTTTAATCCTAGTTAATTTTTCATTTGCTCAAAAAAAGGAGTTGCGAAAAGCACAAAAGCTTTATGATGCAGGCGATATCGCTGCAGCCCAACAAGTATTGACTGAATTTCAATCGCTTCTTGAAAATTCCGATGAAAAAACAAAACCTAATTACAATTTCCTTAAAGGTAAAATTGCCAGAGTAAATAAGGAGTTTCAAATTGCCTATGATATATTAATGCCCCTAAAGGAGGTGGCCGCATTGCAGACCAATGTGAGTCAAGAATTAAACTTATTGGCTGCTGATATTGTTAATAGTGCCATTGACGACAACGCCAAGAATGATTTTGAATCCTCCGCGAAAAAACTTTATCTGGCTTATCAAATCGATAAAGAGGCGAACGAAGATTATTTGTATTTTGCTGCTTCCAGTGCTGTCAATGCCTCACTCTATGAGACGGCTTTGGAGTATTACATGGCATTAAGAGACTTAAATTATACAGGGATTGAAACCAAATATTTTGTTACTGAAGTTAAGACTGAAAATGAAATTGAGGTAACGGAATCTGAATATGGAATCTACAAAAAATCAAAGACCTACAAAGATTTTAGGGAAGAGAAAACCCCTTCCAAATTCCCCGAAATAGTTAAAAATATCGCCTTGATTTATGCCCAAATGGGTGATAATGAAAAGGCAATGGATGCGGTAAAAGAAGCAAGACTTTCTAATCCTAATGATATTAACTTAATCTTGACTGAAGCCAATATTTACATTCAACTTGATGAAAAAGCAAAGTTTCAATCTTTAATGAGTGAGGCCATAGCTCAAGACCCCGATAATGCAAATTTATTCTACAACTTAGCTGTTGTAACTGCCGATTTGGGCGACAAAGCGGCTGCAATGAAGTACTACCAAAAGGCAATTGAAATTGATCCTAATTATCAAAATGCATACCTTAATATGGTTGCTTTAATTTTAGAGGGAGAACAGCAAATCGTTGAGGAAATGAACAGTCTTGGGACATCTGCCAAAGACAATGCACGTTATGACGCATTAAAATTAGATAGAGAAAACTTATATAAAGAATGTATACCAATTCTTAAGAAGTTAATAAATCTTGATAAAAACGAAGATGCAATTAAGACGTTAATGAATATCTACGGTACACTCGGAGATAACGCTGGTTTTAAAGAAATGAAGGCTTTATTGGAAGATTGATTCCTTCCCTAAATAATATTTTAAAACCTCCTAACGGAGGTTTTTTTATATCATTTTTTTGATAATCCTGAGTTTGTGGGTGTGCTTTTCCCCA
>CAJWGK010000040.1 GCA_913030895.1 uncultured Flavobacteriaceae bacterium
ACCCACGACCTGCTGATTACAAATCAGCTGCTCTAGCCAGCTGAGCTACATCGGCATTTCTTTTTAAAAAAAAAGTCCGTAAAAACGGTCTGCAAATATAGAAGAATACTATAATAAAATTAAATGTTGACCAAAGAATTTTTTTGTAGTAATGTGCAAGTTTAAAAATTTTTTATTTGAAGTTCAAAGTATTTATCCGGCACTGCTTATATTTCAAATTATTGTGATTAAATAAACGCACATCAAAAAAATTAATCGGTTTTAATTAAATTTCAGTCCATATTATTTGGAATAATACTATAAAACAATAAAATCAAAATTTTAAGATTATGTCTTTCGAATTGAAAATATCAAATGCATTGAGTTTTTTAATTTTATTTATTAATTCTTACACTTCTTATTGTCAAGGTCAAACGGAGTCCTCTAAGCCAAATATTTTACTTATCGTTTCAGATGATCAAGGATATCACGATGTTTCTTATTATGGCACAAGCGATATAAAAACTCCCCATATTGATAAGATAAGTGCAATGGGAATTAGATTTGATAATTTTTATGCGAATTCACCTGTTTGTTCGCCCACCAGGGCGTCAATCATGACTGGGCTTTATCCAGACCATGCAGGGGTTCCTGGAGTGATCAGAACGAATTCCCTTAATAGCTGGGGAAGCCTAAGAACTGACATTAATATTCTGCCTGCAGAGCTTAATGATTTAGGTTATAATACTGCATTGATTGGAAAATGGCATTTGGGTATTGATACACCAAATACGCCAAATGAAAGAGGCTTTAAATTTTTTCATGGTTGGTTGGGAGATATGATGGATGATTACTGGAATCATCTAAGGCATGGTATCAATTACATGAGACGAAATAAACAAACCATATCCGTAGCAGGGCATGCTACTGACTTATTTACACAATGGTCTGTCGATTATATTAAATCCCAGCAAAAAAATGATAAACCTTTTTTTCTGTATTTGGCTTATAATGCACCCCATTTTCCAGTACAACCGCCAAAAAAATATTTAGATAAAGTATTGTCCAGAGAAAAAAAAATAGATTCTACACGTGCTAAATTAGTCGCTTTTATTGAACATATGGACAAGGGAATTGGAGATGTTCTAAAAGCTTTGGAGGACACAAATCAATTGAATAACACCTTGATAATCTTCACCAGTGATAATGGTGGTCATAATCCGAGTTTAGCAAATAATGGTCCCTATAGAGATGGGAAACAAAGTGTTTATGAGGGAGGTTTAAGAGTACCTACAGTAATTAGCTGGAAAAACACCATCAAAAAAAATCAGACTTCAAATAAAACCTTGATGTCGGCCGATTTATTTCCAACCATATTGGAAATTGCTGGATCAAAAAAGCAAATCGAAATCGATGGTGTAAGCTTTACCGATGAACTTTTTTCACCAAGTGTTAATTCCCAAAATGATAGGACCATGTACTTTATTAGGAGAGAGGGTGGAAAAAAATATGGAGGAAAAACAATTAACGCAATCAGAAAAGGTAACTGGAAATTGCTTCAAAATAATCCCCAAGAAAAATATGAGTTATACGATTTAAAATCCGATCCATTCGAGCAAAGTAACTTAATCGACGCCAAACCTGAGGTGTTTAACGAAATGAATCAAATTTTAATGAAACAAATTCAAATCGGTGGAAAAATCCCATGGCAATAGATAAGAATAGCTGGGTTTCTTTTAATAGTAAACCATTGTAAAATTAACTGGTTTGAACACTTGACTGTTAATCAACCTAACTGTCTTTGTTTTTCTTTACGTCTTTTAAGAACTCTTTCTGCTGAGTCCGCAGCTGAATTTATTGCCTCTTCAAAGCTTTTTGCTTTCTTTTTAACCACCACATAATCTCCTGGTATGCCTATTTTCAGTTCGACCACTTTATTGATGCGATCGGAGGTGTTTTCTACTTTAGTATAAACGTAAACGTCCACGATATTGACATAAAACTGACTGATTTTTTGAATTCTTTTTTCTGCAAATTCAATTAATTTAACATCTGCAGTGTAATTGACGGATTGAAAATTGATGTTCATATGCATACTTTTTTTGGCTAGTCTGAATTCTTTCCTCTAGGATGGGCTTTTTTATATACCTCCTGTATCTTCTTCAAGCTTCCATGTGTATATATTTGGGTTGCTGCGACACTTTCATGCCCTAGCAACTCTTTGACCGCGTTTAAATCCGCACCATTATTTAAAAGATGGGTTGCGAAACTGTGACGTAATATATGTGGACTTTTCTTAACTTTAGTCGAAACTCTACTAAAGTAATGATTTACGGTATTATATACAAATCCTTCATTTAGTTTTATTCCAGTTGGTGAACAGAAAAAATAGTTTTGGTCAATCAACTCAGAAATTTTATTTTTTTCGAATAAATACAATTTTAAGGATGTAATTACCTCTGGCAATAATGGGATAATACGCTCTTTGTTTCGCTTCCCCTTTACTTTGATTGCCTCTGAGTATAAATCAACAGCATCAGTTTTAAGGTCAATCAATTCTTGCCTTCTTATGCCCGTGTAATACAAAAGTGTGATTATTGTTTTTTCCAAAATCCCTAGGTAATCTTTAGAAAACAGATTTCCATCCAATAATTGAGCCACCTCATCAAGCGAAAAGGGGACGTTGATTTTTTTGGAAACTTTAAGCGGTCTGTGCTGTTTAAGCGGAGAAAGTTCGATGGTTTCGGTCTTAAGGAGAAATTTAAAATACGACCTTAGCACAGAAACTTTTCTATTAATTGTACGATTGCTGTTTTGGTTTTCAACTAAAAAAACAATCCAAGATCTGATATGATTATAACTCACTCGCTCAATTTCTTCCAAATCAAAATTTTCAGCACAAAAAGCCTGAAAATCAATTAGATTTTTTTTGTAAGCGATACAGGTGTGAGGGGAATATTTTTTTTCGTGAGTTATGTAATCCAAAAAGCGATCAACTGACATAAAAAAAACGTTATAAATCAAAGTTAGGAAACTTATGACTTACAACGTCTATATGGTGTTAATTAAAAGCCTATTGGTTTTCTAAATCCCTCAAACGTTGGATATAAATGGCTTTCTTGATCTTGTCGCGATTTCTCACTGAAGGTTTAACAAATTCTTTTCGAGATCTCAACTGACGCATACCTCCTGTTCTATCAAACTTCCGCTTGAAACGCTTTAAGGCTCTATCAATATTTTCTCCGTCTTTAACTGGTATAATTAACATAATTTGGCACCTCCTTTCATAATGGTGTGCAAATATAGTGATAGAATCACAATATCAAGTCAGATAAAGTATAATTTTATTTTTTGAGAAGATTCCTAGAAATTACAACCTTTTGTATCTCGCTGGTGCCTTCGCCAATGGTGCAAAGTTTTGAATCTCTTAGAAATTTCTCGACTGGGTAATCTTTTGTAAAGCCGTATCCTCCGTGAATTTGTACCGCCTCGTTAGCAGTTTTTACGCAAACTTCAGAGGCAAACAACTTTGCCATTGCTCCGATCTGAGTTACGTTTTTTTCTTGGTTTTTTTCCTCTCCTGCCTTGTGGGTCAGCAGGGTAGCAGCCTCAATTTCTGTAGCCATCTGTGCCAATTTAAATCCAATCCCCTGAAAGCTTCCAATTGGCTTACCAAATTGTTCTCTTTCTTTGGAATATTTTACTGAGGCTTCAAAAGCTCCTTTGGCGACGCCCAAAGACAAAGCCGCTATTGAAATTCTTCCACCATCAAGTATTTTCATGGATTGTATAAATCCATCTCCAACTGCTCCCAAACGATTGCTATCGGGAACGATACAATTATCAAAAACCAATTCAGCGGTCTCCGAGGCACGCATACCTAATTTATTTTCAACTTTACCAGCGCTAAACCCTGGTGTTCCTTGTTCAATTACAAAAGAGGTCATTCCATGACTGTCTCCCTTCTTACCATCGCGGAAAATGACAACTGCAACATCACATGATTTTCCATGTGTGATGAAATTTTTAGTTCCATTTAGCACCCAGTGATCACCTTCTTTTCGAGCAGTAGCATTCATTCCTTTGGCGTCAGAACCAGTACCCTGCTCAGTCAGACCCCATGCACCTATCCACTCTCCAGCAGCTAGTTTCGGAAGCCAACGCAATTTTTGTTCCTCATTCCCGAAGAGATAAATATGTTGGGTAGCTAATGAATTGTGTGCAGCTACAGATAATCCAATAGAAGGGTCAACCTTCGCTATTTCTTCAATAATTTTAATGTATTCGTGGTAGCCCATACCAGAACCGCCATAAATTTCAGGAATTAACACACCCATAAAGCCAAGGGAGCCGGCTTTCCGGAGTACTTCAGCCGGAAAATGTTGCTTCTCATCCCATTCCATTACGTAAGGACGAATGTACTGTTCAGAGAATTCTTTGGCGGCCTCGGCCACCATCTTTAGGGTTTCGTTTTGATTAAACCCAACCACATTATCAATTTCAATCATAGCAATATTAATCAATACAAATATAAGCTTATTCTCTTTATTTTCAATGTGTCAAAATCTGCAATCTTGTGGAGATCCTCATTAACCATTGATGGATGCAATGTTCTGTAGCGTATAATTTTTTTTGCTTCTTGACGATTTAAATAAGGTATTGCTTCTAAATCACTCAAAGAAGCGTTTGACAGTTGAACCTTCTCTAATTTCGGTGAAATTGTGATTTCAAACTTTTTTATGAGTCGGTCAACCACCACACTATCTAGTCCATAAACTTCATATAGTTGATCTAAACTAGCGAACCCTCCCAAAAACTTTCGATACTTAATTATCCTTTTGGAGAGCGTTTCTCCTATTCCATATACTTTGATCAAATCTGAAGCTTGACAACTATTGATTTCCTTTTTTTTTACCCAAACATCATCTGTTTTTTTTGATTTGGGGGCATTAGGGAATTTCAAAAGAGGTTTTAAACGCTTGAATAGGGAATCATCTACAGCAGTGACGCGCTTAAATTCACCGGCAGAACGAATGTAGTTACCTTCTTTTCGAAAAGCCATTAAACGATCAATTGATTCGATGCTCAGCCCAAGGGTATATGCTCTGTAGTCTGTCAAATAATTTGGGTTGAAAGGGTAGGTACTTGAATAATTTTGGGGTTTAATTCCTTTAACTGAATCAATCCATTTCTGGTAAAATCCCATTTTTTCCTTTTTTAGTGACCTATTATTTTTTGTTAATGATGAATTAATAATAAAAGGAGAAACTATCAAAAGAATTGACAATATCAATAAGGCATTGCGTTGGGCTTTGCTCAAGTAAAAATGGGGCCGAAAAGATTTCATTTTGTTAGCTATTATTCATCTTCCTTATCGCAGATAGGTAGCGGCCTAACTCTTCTTTGACCCTGGGATAAAGTAAAATTAATCCAACCATATTAGGGAAAACTAAGGCTAATATCATCGCATCAGAAAAAGTCCAGACAGCGGACATATCACCTGCGGCACCAATAACAACAAAAATCAAAAATAAAATTTTGTAGGACAGGTCCGCAATCTTGCTCTTTCCAAATAAATACATCCATGATTGTAAACCATAGTAAGACCAAGAAATCATGGTAGAAACAGCAAATAAAACGACGGCTATGGTTAAGAAAGGACCGGCAAAAGAAATGTACTGAGAAAAAGCAGCAGAGGTGATTCCTGCTCCCTCAACAGCTACTCCATCAATTATCACCCTACCCCCTTCACCACCGTATTCAAAGATAGTATTGTCTCCATTAAAAATAATTATTACCAAGGCGGTCATTGTGCAGATTACAACCGTATCAATAAAGGGTTCTAATAATGCGACCAATCCCTCCGAGGCTGGGTATTTTGTCTTTACTGCTGAATGGGCGATGGAGGCAGATCCTGCGCCAGCTTCATTAGAGAAGGCTGCGCGCCTAAACCCAGTAATTAAAACCCCTAGTAGTCCTCCAAGTCCCGCTTGAGGATTGAAAGCTTGGGTGAAAATCATTCCAAAAGCATCGTCCACAAAACTAAAATTGGTAATTATTATGTAAAGACAAGCCAATACATAAGACAAGGCCATGAATGGTACTACTTTTTCTGTTACTGAAGCGATTCTTTTAATTCCCCCGATGATAATGATCCCAACAAAAATCATCATAATTATTCCTATGATGGTTCTGGCACTCCCACCTGTAAGACCAAATGAACTGACTAATTGCATGGCAGCTTGGTTGGATTGAGCAGCGTTACCACCTCCAAAAGAAGCGCCAATACAAAGTACGGCGAAAATGATAGCAAGCAATTTTCCGATTTTAGCCAAACCGCGTTCTTTAAGCCCTTTGGTCAGATAGTACATTGGACCCCCATAAACTGTTCCATCTTCTCCAATATCTCTGTATCTCACACCTAGGGTACATTCCACGAATTTGGTCGACATTCCCAACAAACCACATAAAATCATCCAGAAAGTTGCACCAGGTCCACCCACCGCAATGGCTAATGCAACACCAGCAATATTTCCATTTCCAACCGTACCCGATACGGCGGTAGCAAGTGCCTGAAAGTGACTTACCTCCCCCTCTTGACTTTCATCGTGAATGGTGTCTTTAATATCATCATCAATGGCTAAGTCTGAAGCTCCAGAAGAGTGATGATCGAGTGCGTCATATTTCCCTCTTACCGTCTGAATGGCAGTAGGAATTCTTCGAATATTAACAAAGCCAAAGTAAAGCGTAAAAAATAATGCCCCACCAACCAATAAGATAATGATTGTTGGAATTGAAGTTCCTGGAAAATCATGTAAAACAACACTGCCCCACCAGTTTGCTATTGGGGTAAATGCCTCATTTATTTTATCATCTAGACCCATTTCCTGGGCTGAGCTGAAAATGGGGGTTATTAAAAAAATAACAGTATAAATGAGTGGAAATAGTAGCGTCTTTTTTTTCATGAATTGTTTTGTTGTTTAATGCAATATGCTAAAAAGCAAATGAAAATCAAATTAATCGAAATCAAACATTTGTTTTAATTTCTTAATTGCCTTAACATCTCCCAATATAATCAATATGCTTTTGGGTAATAATTTTATGTCAGCAGCTGGGTTTATGGTCAGCTGATTTTGGTCATCTCTTAGGCCTATTACGTTACATTTCGTTTTTGTGTGAATTTCTAAATCTGCGATTGATCGGTTAAGGTACTGACTAGGTAAATCATCAATAGCGATTTCCTCGAGATTAGGGGAAGCATCACCTGACCAGCTCAACTCCTCCAAAAAACGAATTAGATTTGGTACCATCAACAGAGATGCCATGTGATCTCCTCCGATCTTTTCGGGCATAATAATATGGTCTGCGCCAGCATTTTTCAACTTTGATAAATTGTTGGGGTCAGATAATCGACTAACTATTTTCAAATTAGGGTTTAGCTCACGAGCAGAAAGCACGACAAAGATATTATCAACATCATTGGGTAGGGCAACGATCAGATGCTTAGCCTTATCGATGTTTCCCTGAATTAATATGTCATCCTGGCGTGCATCACCCTGAAGGAAATTAAATTGATCTTGATGAGCTGCAATTATTTGTGGATCGGATTCAATAACCACAATAGTTTGGGAATGTTTTTCAAGTCGATCAGCGGCTTGTCTTCCATTTCTTCCAAAACCACAAATCAGGGTATGATCATTAAATGAGGAGATTAACTTTTTCATTTTTTTCTGTTTCATTTTTTCAAAAATATTTACACTCAAAAAGTACTGTGTCATCTCTTTTACTGCGTAGGCAAAAACTGTCAAACTGATTAAAATAAAAAAAACGGTAAAGAGTTTGGTCTTGGCATCCAATATGGCAATTTCACCAAAACCCACGGTACTAATAGTAATTGCAGTCATGTAGATCGCATCGATGATGCTTATGTCGGGTAATAAAAAAGAATAACCTAAAACACCAATCAGGAAAACGAGTAGGATAAGGGTTAAGGCGGAAAGTAATGAGGGGCTAAGGCGGTTCAAATCACAAGTCGAATACAGAGGTTCTTTTGGTGTAAATCATATCTTTTAATTTTAACCAGAAAGCAAGCGTTAAATAGATGATAAATCCGCCGACAATGGTCGTGAAAGAAGCGTATATAAAAAAAAGACGAACACTTTTAACGTTCATTCCTAGAGAATCGGCCAATCTAGTGGAAACGGCAAAACCGTATTTTTCAAAAAAATGTCGCAAGGAATTGAGTCGATTCATTATTCGAAATTAAGGGGAAATTTTAATAAAATGAAATCCTAATGCACACTTCAAGCAATTTTTCTTATCGCAATAGTTTTGTTTCAGCTGAATCATGGCCTGAGAATCGAGAGCTGAAGTTGCCTGAGTGCCCAATTTGGAAAAACCCTCAGTGTAATGGTTTTGTTCGGTCTTAATTTCATCAATCCACCGAAGCACCAATTTATCTTCTACCCAACCCTGTTTTTGAGAATAGGCAAAACGCATTGGGATTAATGTATTGATGACCAATAAATCAAAAAAAGACTTGGATAGTTTTTTTGGGGTCGATTTCCCTTCTTTATCAAAGGTAAAGTGAGTTTTCCAAAAATCTGAAACGCCAACTTTTAAAATCCAATGCAAATCTTTTAAATGATTGGCAGCGATTAAACTTGAGAAAGGACGTTGATTAAGATGATAAAATTGGGCGAGTTGAGAAAGACGAATGGTTGGAAAATTGGGAGGGCGTAAGCGACTAAATTCTACTTTAAATCCAGGGATTTGGGTAAATTGAAATTTCTGTTTTAAGTAATCAAAGTCAGATTTTAATTTTTTCTTGTAAGGATTGTTTAAATCGCCTTCCAATAAACCTGACATCCCAAAAAATAAGGCTTCCAACCGTTGTGGATCAGAAAAGTTTTTTCTCAAGACTGAAAAGGGAATGTGTTGCGCCCATTTCAGGAAAAAATTGCCGTTTCTGTTTAAACCAAAATTCTTTGCCAAGAGCTGAAAGAGCGTTCCCTCCCAATCGTTATTATTGGCTTTAAGTAGGTTATGAATGAGAAGTGTTTTACGCTCGAGGCGCTCTAAATAAAGACGTTCTTTCCAAATTTGCCATTTGATTTGGGGAAAGGAGCTGAAAAGCTTTTCACAGGGAATCCAACTGTGATTTTTTTTAAATTGTTTGTCATATTGCTTTAGAAGTTGAGGGTGAATACGAGAACTTAAAACCAAACAAGGGATAATTCTTCCAGAGGGATAACACACCTCGACATCTGATTCCCAAACAACATGTAAGATGACCGAATCATAATTTTTATCCATATGGTGGTGATGGTGATACCATGAAGATGCTTTAATATGTAATTCTACGGCCCCCGCCCATAAGGTTTCACCTATCCAAACTTTAGCATGAAGAAAATCGGGGCCACCGCCATGGTTGGGTATTCCAGGGTTAACTACCTTGATCGCTTCAGCGTTATCAGTAGTTAAACTTGAATCGTCAAATTTTTGAAAACGCCATATATAGTGCAGAAAGTCCTCTTTCATTTTGATTTGGGGTCACAATAAAAAATTTTAAACTCAGGCGGTCTCTCCCTCCCATTCCATAAAGCCACCCAAAAGGTTTTTGGTAACTTCTATTCCGATTTGGTTCATCACTTGGCAGGCTTTCGCGCTTCTAGCTCCAGAACGACAATATACATAATAGTTTTTTGTTAGATCCAGTGTTTTAATTCCTTCGATAAAGCTTTGAGGGTCGTTAATGTTTAACAAAGTAGCGTCTGGAATATGCCCAGCCTCAAATTCGTCAGGGGTTCTCACATCTAATAAGAATGCATTTTCGTCTGATTCGAACTCACTTTTCCAGTCTTCTTGTGATAAATCCATATGTTTTTTATTCAAAAATAAGAGACTTAACCAATTAAAAAAATAAAATCCATGTAATTAAGTTAAGTTTATGTATATATTTGTACATACAAAATTTGTTTGTACAATGATTGAAAGTACTGAAATAGCTAAAAATACTGTTGTTGGGATGCTTAAGGCGGGCAACAAATCTGAAGAATATTTAAACAATACTTTAAAACCATTTGAAATATCACTTCAGCAATTCAATGTACTAAGAATTCTTCGAGGTCGCAAGGGAAAACCTGCTAATTTGAATACGGTTCAGCAAAGAATGATCCATAAAATGAGTAATACTACAAGGTTAATTGACAAACTGATTGAAAAAAAATTGGTCGAAAGAGATATCTGCACTGAAAACAGGAGAAAAATCGAGCTTTTTATTACCAAAAAAGGGTTAGACTTATTAGGAGACTTAGATGAAAAAATTGAAATTACCGAGTCGGAAATATTAAAGCCACTTTCATTTGAGGAGCAGAAGCTACTTAGAAATTTAATTAACAAAATAACACTTAATAACTAAATACAAACTTATAGTCATGAAAAATAATTTTAAACAAATTTCAATTTTCGTTTTTACATTTTTAACTTTTTCTTTAGGGGTCGCTCAGGAGAAATCTTTGAATACCGACAATAGTAAAATCCGTTGGTATGGTGAGGAAATTACTGGGAAACAACACTACGGAGACCTAAATTTTTCCAGTGGCAGTATTGAGGTCAAAAACAATATTATCACCAATGGCAGTTTTGTTGTCAATATGACCTCTTTAACGGTAGAAGATCTTTCAGGAGGCGGAAAAAAAAGATTGGAAGGACATTTGAAGTCGAAAGATTTTTTCGGTGTTTCTGATCATCAAGAGGCAACATTAAAAGTTACGCAAAATGGTAAAGCCGAGGGTGACTCTCAAACATTAAACGGAGAACTTACCATTAAAGGAATTACCCACCCGGTTAGTTTTACCATGAAATTAGAAACAGAAAACAGTGCTTCAGCAGTATTGGTGTTTGACCGATCAAAATACAACGTTCGTTTCCGTTCAGGATCCTTTTTTGATAAACTAGGGGACAAATTAATTTTGGATGACATCAAGCTTGAAGTTGCCATAGATTTTAATTAATGGTAAAAAATAATTTGTAAGTTGCTAAAAAGCATTTTTGAATTATATTTGCAGTATGAATTTTACAAATGAAAAAATTAGTTGGTGGAACGAGTTGATTTAATTCGATTCGTGATACCGCTATTACTAATAATAAAAAGGCTTGTCATCACGACAAGCCTTTTTTAATTTAGGGCCATGGAAAATAATAAGAAATACAAACTAGTCTCCACACATAAAAAAATTTTAGGTGACACGCTAACTCCGGTAAGTATTTATCTGAAAATTAGAGATGAATTTCCTCACAGTTTACTTTTGGAGAGTAGCGATTATGATGCGCGAGCTAATAATTTTTCCTATATCTGTTGCAATCCTATTGCGTTCATCAGTGTATCCAATGGTGAGATTGAATACAGCTATCCTGACGGTGCTAAGTACAAAAAGAAACTTGAGAAAAAAGATAGCGTCCCAAATTTGGTACAGTCTTTTTCCCGACAATTTGAATCAGAAAAATATCCTTTTAAGTTTATTACCAATGGACTATTTGGTTTTATCGCTCATGAGGCTGTTAGTCATTTTGAAACCATAAATCTGAATAAGGATAAGACTAAATTTGACACACCAGAAATCTACTATGCTGTTTACCAAAACATCATTGCAATCAGCCTTTTTAATCATGAGGCCCATTTGTTTTCACATAGCTTAAATGGAGAGGATAATCTAAATCATATCGAACAGATAATCAAAAGAGATAATATTGCAACCTACCAATTTGAAAAAGCTGGAGAGAAATCTTCTAACCTCACTGACGATGAATTCTTGGAACTTGTCAAAAAAGGAAAAGAACACTGCTTTCGAGGGGATGTGTTTCAATTGGTCTTATCAAGAAGGTTTTCTCAAGGATTTACTGGTGATGAATTTAATGTATATCGAACGTTGAGATCAATCAATCCCTCCCCCTACCTGTTCTTTTTTGACTATGGTGATTTTAAAATTTTTGGTAGTTCACCAGAGGCCCAGATAATTGTGGAAGACAGAAAAGCAGAAATTCATCCCATTGCAGGAACTTTTAGAAGAACTGGTAATGATGAGGAGGATCGAGCCTCAGCTAAGCGATTGGCCGCTGACCCGAAAGAAAACAGTGAACACGTTATGCTGGTAGATTTAGCCAGAAATGATCTAAGTAGAAATGGTACAGGTGTGGTCGTTGAAAAAAATAGAGAAATTCAGTTTTTCTCCCACGTTATTCATTTGGTATCGAAGGTGACAGGGTTTTTAAAACCAAAAGCCGCTACCTATCAGGTGGTAGCAGATACTTTCCCAGCCGGAACTTTAAGTGGTGCTCCTAAACATAAAGCACTACAGTTAATTGACCGATACGAAAATACAGCACGTAATTTTTACGGTGGAGCATTAGGTTATATGGATTTTGCAGGAAATTTCAACCACTGCATTATCATAAGGTCTTTTATGAGTAGCAATCAAATGCTACACTATCAAGCAGGTGCGGGAATTGTATCAAAGTCTGTTCCAGAAAATGAGCTTCAAGAAGTATATAATAAATTAGGTGCTTTAGACAAAGCCTTAACCCTTGCAGAAAAATTATAGCATGAAAAAAATATTTGTCATCGATAATTACGATTCGTTCACCTATAATCTAGTGCATTACCTCGAAGAGCTTGGTGCAGCAGTGACTGTTAAGCGAAATGACCAATTTGAACTTTCAGAATTGGAGGACTACAAGTATTTACTGCTTTCTCCAGGACCAGGTATTCCCGATGAGGCTGGATTGTTAAAGGCCGCTATCAAGAAATATGCCTCGACAAAAAAAATTCTAGGTGTATGTCTTGGTCAACAAGCTATTGGTGAGGTTTTTGGTGGAAAACTAAATAACTTAGATACCGTTTTCCACGGTGTAGCCACTTCGGTTAATGTCATAGCGCAAGATATTCTTTTTGAGGGTCTACCTGATAGTTTTGAGGTAGGACGCTATCATTCCTGGGTCGTTCAGACGCCACTACCAGAAGATTTAATCGCTACATCATTTGATGACAATAAACAGTTAATGTCATTAAAGCACAAAAGTTATGATGTGCGAGCAGTACAGTTTCACCCTGAATCAATTTTAACCATTCACGGAAAAAAAATGTTAGAAAACTGGATCAATAGTTGAATTATGAAAGCCATTCTAAATAGACTAACCCAACATGAGACTTTAGAAAGTTCGGAGGCTGAGGCAATACTAACTGGTATCGCTGAGGGACAACACAATCCAAGTCAGATCGCCGCTTTTTTGACAGTTTTTATGATGCGAAGCATAACACTAGAAGAACTAGAGGGGTTCAGAAATGCGCTGCAAAAATTATGTATATCAATTGATTTAAGTGAATTTTCACCTGTTGATTTATGTGGAACAGGAGGCGATGGTAAAGATACTTTCAACATATCTACCCTAGCTTCTTTTGTGACTGCAGGAGCCGGAGTTAAGGTTGCCAAACACGGCAATTACGGCGTTTCTTCTGGCTGTGGTTCAAGTAATGTTCTAGAGCATTTAGGGATAAAGTTTTCAAACGAGGCAGATTTTTTAAAGCATTGTATGGACGAGGCAGGAATTTGTAATCTACATGCACCTCTTTTCCATCCAGCAATGAAAAATGTAGCGCCGATAAGAAGAGAGCTTGGGGTCAAAACTTTTTTTAACATGTTGGGGCCGCTAGTCAACCCTGCTTTCCCAAAACATCAACTCACAGGGGTATTCAACCTTGAATTGGCAAGACTTTATGGCTATCTTTTTCAAAAATCTAATCAGAAATTTACCATTCTATATGCTTTAGATGGTTATGATGAAATTTCACTCACTGGGCCGACCAAAGCAATCAGAAATCAGGGAGAATCTATTATCAATGCATCGGATTTCGGAATTAATCGTCTAGCAGCAAATGAAATAAGCGGTGGGTCAAACGTTCCCTCATCGGCTGCAATTTTCACCAGTGTTTTAGAAGGAATAGGGACGGATGCCCAAAACAATGTTGTCTGCGCCAATGCCGCAATGGCAATTGCTACGGTTATGGATTGTAGTCCTAAAGAAGGGTTTGAAAAAGCAAAAGAATCCCTATTATCTGGAAAAGCCAATGCTGTGTTTAAAACATTGCAAAAACTGAGTGCTGCATGAGTATTTTAGATCAAATTATCGCGGATAAAAAAAGGGAAGTAGCGCTGAGAAAGAAAATTTTTTCCGCTCAATATTGGGAGAAATCTCCTTTGTTTGAACGCGTCACTTTTTCTTTGGCTGAAAGGTTACAAAAAAGCTCTTCTGGTATCATTGCCGAACACAAACGCCGCTCTCCTTCTCGGTCTAATATCAATAGCAGCTTGACGGTTGCAGATGTGGCAAAGGGCTATGAGGCTGCTGGAGTATGTGGCATGTCAGTTCTTACCGATTTAAAATATTTCGGCGGAAGTCTGGAAGATCTCAATACAGCAAGAGCAGTGAGTAATTTTCCGCTATTGCGTAAAGAATTTATAATTGATCCTTATCAGTTGATTGAGGCCAAAGCACATGGTGCAGATGTAATACTTTTGATTGCTGCCGTTTTGGACAGGAATGAAATCAAGTTACTTTCAGAGACAGCCAAAAGCTTGGGGTTAGAGGTGCTTCTTGAGGTTCATAATGAGGAAGAGCTGGATAAATCAATCATGCCCAGTTTGGATATGCTTGGCGTAAACAATCGCAATTTAAAAACATTCGATGTTAGTTTAGAAACTAGTAAACAGCTGGCTTTAAAAATTCCAAATGATTTTGTTAAAGTATCTGAAAGCGGGATTAGTGAGGTAGAGGCCATTCAGGAGTTAAAAACTTTTGGATATGAAGGATTTTTAATTGGTGAAAATTTCATGAAGACTGATAATCCGGGTGAAGCGGCCTTGAAATTTATTAAAAAGCTAAACTTATGAAGCTAAAAGTATGTGGAATGCGTTCTCCCGAAAACATCCAAAATCTCGCAGAATTAATGCCGGATTACATGGGGTTTATTTTTTGGGAGCCTTCCAAACGTTTTGTGAGTAATCCTACACCAAAGTTAGATTTAAAAGTTAAAAAAGTTGGTGTTTTTGTAGATGCCAGCTTAGATTTTATAAGAGAATGTGTCAATTTACATGAGCTCAAGGGAGTTCAACTCCATGGAAGTGAAAGTCCTGATTACTGTTGGGAATTAAACAACATGGACATTGAAATCATTAAAGCTTTTGCGGTCGATAGTAAATTTGATTTTGCTAGTCTCGAAGCTTATGAGACCGTATGCAACTATTTTCTGTTCGATACTAAGGGAAAGCTACCAGGAGGGAATGGGGAACATTTTGATTGGGAAGTTTTGAAGGATTATCCCTCTCAAAAACCTTTTTTTCTTAGTGGAGGTATAGGACCAAACGATATTACTGCTGTCGATAGAATAATAAAATTAAATTTACCTATTTATGCTGTTGATATAAACAGTAAATTTGAAATTGAACCGGGGTTAAAAAATATTAAAACAATAAAAGAATTTAAAGCGAAGTTATACAATGAGATATCAGGTTGATGAAAAGGGCTTTTACGGTGATTTCGGCGGGGCATACATTCCGGAAATGCTGTATCCAAATGTAGATGAGTTGAGACAAAACTATATCGAAATAAGTGAAAGCGAGGAATTCCAAAAAGAATTTCAATCGCTACTAAAGGAGTATGTTGGAAGACCAACACCCTTGTATTTTGCGGAGCGTTTATCGGAGAAATACAATACAAAGATTTATCTCAAAAGAGAGGATCTATGTCATACTGGTGCGCACAAGGTAAATAACACCATTGGACAAATTCTCATGGCAAAGCGATTGGGTAAAAATAGAATAATTGCCGAAACGGGTGCAGGACAGCATGGCGTGGCTACAGCTACTGTATGCGCTTTAATGGGAATAGAATGTATTGTCTACATGGGTGAATTAGACATCAAACGTCAAGCACCTAATGTAGCGCGAATGAAAATGCTTGGAGCTGAAGTTAGATCAGCACAATCTGGAAGTAAGACATTGAAGGATGCAACCAATGAGGCTATTAGAGATTGGATAAACAACCCTGTAGATACTCACTACATCATTGGGTCGGTAGTTGGACCTCATCCTTATCCCGATATGGTTGCACGATTTCAATCTGTAATTAGCGCTGAGACAAAACAACAACTGTTGGAAAAAGAAGGACGTGATTATCCAGATCATGTGATTGCCTGTGTCGGAGGTGGAAGTAACGCAGCAGGCTTGTATTATCATTACTTAGATGATTTAAGGGTAAACATAATTGCTGTTGAGGCCGCAGGGAAGGGAATTGATTCGGGTGAAAGCGCAGCAACATCTGCACTTGGAAAAGAGGGAATTATCCATGGAAGTAAAACTTTATTGATGCAAACCCCAGATGGTCAAATCACTGAGCCTTATTCCATTTCAGCTGGCTTAGACTACCCAGGTGTTGGACCTATGCATGCTCATCTTTACAGAAGCCAACGCGCCGAATTCATTTCCATTCCTGATCAGGAAGCAATGGATTGGGGCTTGACACTTTCTCAAATGGAAGGCATAATTCCTGCAATTGAAACGGCACACGCTTTTGCCTCACTTGACGTAAGAAAATTCAGTCCTGACGAGATCATAGTTTTTAACTGTTCAGGGCGCGGAGATAAAGATTTAGACACTTATATTGACTATTTCAAACTTTGATGAATAGAATCGACCAAGTATTCCAGGGAAATAAGAAATTGTTATCCATTTATTTTTCTGCTGGACATCCTAATCTTGAGGATACATTGCCTATACTCAGAGCTTTACAGTCCAGCGGTGTTGATATGGTTGAGATCGGTTTACCGTTTAGTGACCCTTTGGCCGATGGCCCCACAATTCAAAAAAGCTCGACCAAAGCGCTAAAAAACGGAATGACAACTGAAAAACTTTTCCAACAATTGGAAAATGTCAGAGATGAAATTACTATCCCTATGGTTTTAATGGGTTACTTTAACCCCATGATGCAATTCGGTATTGAGCGTTTTTGCCAAAATTGTAAAGCAATTGGAATTGATGGTTTGATTATACCCGATTTACCAGTTGACATCTATCATGAACGATATAAAAATCTATTTGAGCAACATGGTTTGTACAACATGTTTTTAATCACACCTCAAACACCTGAGGTGAGAATACGCTACATAGATGAGGTGTCAAATGGTTTTATTTATATGGTCAGTAGTGCCAGCGTTACTGGCGCAAAAAATACTTTTGGTGACCCCCAAATCAACTACTTCAATCGCATTGGTGAAATGCAGCTAAAAACGCCCCAAGTGGTTGGGTTTGGAATTAGCAATGCAGCAACCTACCAAGCGGCGACAAAGCACAGTCGCGGTGCAATAATCGGTTCAGCATTCATCAAGTTCTTAGAAAAAGAGGGAATTGATAACATTCCTAAGTTTGTTAGCAGCATTCGTTAGCATTTTTAAGATCAACTTTCACCAATTTTCTCAATATTTATTGGTGAAAGAACAAATAAAATTGTGATAAAACACATTTAATCAGTTTTTTGTGCTGATTATAAGTAACTTAAGATGATTTTATTTTTAAAAAAACTATATTAAGTATCAATTTTTTTTGCAATGGGATTATTTACCACCATTCAAATTCATATTAAAGGCTTATCATATCAAGAAATGATTATTATGGGGTTTTTAATTTTATTAGGTGGTTTTGTCACTTATTGTTACTACGATAGACGTAATTTTAAAAGGAGTTATATCACTCAAATGAGTCTACTAGAAGCGCGATCACTTCAAGCTCAAATGAATCCCCATTTTATATTTAATGTCCTTAATGGAATGCAAAGCATTCTCATCTTAAAGACCGAAAAGGAAATAAGCAATTACATGGGTAACTTGTCTCAATTATTGAGAATGACCTTAGACCTCAGCAAGAAAGAGTCGATAAGTTTGAGGGAAGAAATCACTTATTTACAGGCTTATATAGAGCTTCAAAGAATTAGGTTAAATAAAGATCTAGACTATTGTTTTGATATGCACATAGATGTCGAAGCGAAAAAGTTTTTTATTTCCATTTCTACTCCAGGTATATTAAACACAAAAAGATTTAGAGACGAGCAAGGCTACTTTACCTCAGCTGCTGATCGTATACACCTTTATGTCAGTATGGGAAAAAACATATCAATTTCAGAGCAATGGGAATTGACACCTTATTTTTTGACCCGTTGGGTAGATAATGCTCCTTTTTTTACTTCACTTAATACGGCATTTACAAACGAAAATGGTTATGAAATGGGTCTAGAATATAATCTTGAAAGTGGTTTTGGTGGCAATCTTTTGTTTGACCTTGGAGGAATTTCCTTCGGTTATGCTTACACTACCTCAATGCATTCTGAGATTAATGAGTATTCTAACGGATCACATGAACTGTTGCTTAAAATAAAGTTAGGTGATAAAAATTATAGCTCACAAGGTAGAGAGCCTTCCTCAGAAGGAAATATAGGGACTAAAAA